>JAYWEB010000236.1:0-4174 GCA_043779575.1 Chthoniobacter sp.
AACCCCCGCTAGACCGAAGGCGAACGATTCCAGACCCCACATTTTCGTGACATCGGAAATTGCGTTCGGGAGGCTGCCGGTGATGTTGCCTGAAAGAAAAAAGCCACCGGGATCGGTACAGTTGCTCGCGAGATCCAAACCATCCCCAAATGTCTTTGCACCAAAGGCAAGGAGCGATGCCGTTTTCTTGAGCGCGGTATCGCTGCTGGGGTTAATCAAAGGCTGAAGTTGTGTGGTCGTTGTTGAAAGAAAGGCCTGCGTAGAAGGCGAAAACTCGGAGCCATGATTCTGTAGCGTCTGCAACATGCCGCCGTAAAAATTTTGATCAGCCGCTGGAAATACGCTGATTGAAGGTGCTGCCGTCGGTGTGGGGACTAAGGAGTTGCTGCCGGCGAAAGCAAAGCTATTGGGATAAAATAGGCCGCTGGCATAAGTCGTTGATGTGTTCGGGGCGGTGTATTTTTTAATGGTCGATACTTCGGCGACAAACAGGTTGCCCGTACTATCCAAAGCCAGTCCATTTGGATTGTTAAGGCCGCTGGCGTAAACCGTAGATGTATTTGGCGCGGTGAATTGTCGCACCGTGCCACTTGATGTATTCTCTGCTACATAAACCCGATTATCCGCATCGACGGCTATGCCTGTTGGAAGCGTGAGCCCGCTGGCATAGACCGTGGAAACATTCGGAGCGGTGAACTTTAGGATTTGCCCAGTGAATCTCTCGCTAACATAGACATTATTGTTTTGATCTATAGCCAGCGAAGAGGCATAATTCAAACCGCTCGCGAATACGCTGTAGGTATTCGGGGCGGTAAATTTCAAAATCCTGCCCGATACAACATCGGCTTCGTAGAGGTTCCCTACACTGTCACACTCCAGTCGAAGATTGCCGTTCAGTCCAGAAGCATACACAGTATAGGTATTTGGCGCTGTGAATTTGAATATCTGATTAGTACCAGAGTTAGCCTCATATAGATTGCCAAAAATATCCATTGCCAGCCCATTTGGGCTATTGAGTCCGCTAGCAAATACGCTGGAAGTATTCGGTGCCGTGAAGTCAAGGATATTGCCAGCACCTGTCGTGACGTAGAACGGATCTGCGTGCGCCGCTATAGAGCCGAAAATCAGCAATGTAAGTGAAAGATGGATGTGTTTTTTCATTGTGTTTGGGTTGGTAAAATGCCCCACGCACCAAGGACCGGCCTGTGCGCGTGGGGCAGGTGTTAGTTTTCTATCTTGTCTATCCACCCACGGTGACACTCACAGGATTACTCCACACCCCCACCTGCGCGTCGCCCACGCGGTAGATGGCCTTGTAAGTCCACTTGACCGGCGCGGCGGGGAAGGGCGCGGTGTCGTTGTAGCCGGGCGTGGTGTCGTAGGTCAGGAGGGTGAAGCCTTTGCCATCGCCGCGGTCCACCTGGATTTCGAGCAGGTCGAGGTAGGCGCTGTTGCCCGCCCAGCCCCAGCCGATGGCGACGTGGTTGCCGCTGATGGTGGCGTCGATGACGGGCTGGATCGTCGTCAGGTCGGGCGCGGTCTGCTGCGCGCCTTCGAGGCCGAGGATCTGGCCGATGGCGATGGTGTAGCTCTTGTGGTTCTTGATCGCATTCGCCAGCAGCAGGAAGCGCGTGAGGATGCCGGGCGGCACGGCGGGCGGGAACCCGGCGCGCTTGGCCGGGATGGCTGGCTCGGAGCCGATAGTGCCGGTGAGGACGAGGCCTTTCCACGCCGTCCACTGCGGCCCGGCGGCACTCATGGTGTTGGCGAAATTCAGGGCATCGCGGAAATACGCGGCGTCCGCCGCCTGCTGGGTGATGTCCGCCGCGGCGAGGCCGAAGGTGGCCGTGTAGGGGGCGATATTGTCGCGGAGTTGCTCAAAGGCGGCGGCTTTGCCGTCGAGGCTGTTGGGAAGGAAGTATTGTTTGGCCATGATGTTCAGTTGGGTTGCGCGTTTTCGCTCATTGCTGGGTTTTCACCTGGAAAGCGGCCCCGCCGGGCGTCCGCCCCGCGTGTAAAAGCCGGTTTCCAGAGTAAAAGCGGGTTCCTGCGCCCTCGCGGCGCGTCCTGTGGAGGTTCCACGGAGTCCTGTGGAGGTTCGAAAGTGTCCTGTGGACGTTCCAATGGACTCCTTGGAGGGTCGAAGGAGTCCGTTGGAAGGCCGAAGGAATTCGCGGCGGGTTCGCGCGGGTTCCGTGGAGGTCGCGGGGAATTCCGTGGACTCCGGCAGGAACTCCGTGGCACCTCCAAGGAGCCCGCCGTGGCTTCCAGGGAATCCGTGCGGGGACACAAAAAAGCCGTCCGGGAGGACGGCGAAGAAATGGGAGCTTGCGAAAACGGCGCGGTTGGTACCGCTATGCCTATTAGTTGAGCCGTTGAGCCGTTTTCATGGGGTGGAAAAATTCGTGCCGGAAAACCGCGGTTTTGGCAACAAGAATATCGAAAAAAGATCGCACCGCCCAAGCCACCTTTCGATTCCCGCGCGGCCGGGCAGCCCTGCGCCCGCGCGCACGGCAAATTTCCTTGCGCGGCGCGGCGCGGTGCCTTGCACTCCACCACGCCGCATGACGCTCCTCATCGTCTCCATCCTCCTCGCCGGCTATCTGCTGGGCTCCATCCCGAGCGGGCTGCTGATCTCGAAAGCGCAGGGCATGGACATCCGCGAGCACGGCAGCAGGAACATCGGCGCGACGAATGTCTGGCGCGTGATGGGGAAAAAATGGGGGCTGCTGGCGTTCTTCTGCGACACCGCGAAAGGCTGGCTCGCGGTCACGCTCGGCGTCGCCCTCGCGGCGCGCTTTCCCGTTACCGCGCAGCTTCTCCACGGCCACACCGAGCTGCATTCTCTCCCACCCGACTACGCCGGCATCACCGCCGCGCTGGGCTGCATCCTCGGGCACACCTTTCCCGTCTGGCTGCGCTTCAAGGGCGGCAAAGGCGTGGCCACCTCGCTCGGCGTGATCACCGGCATGATGCCGCTCGCCGCGCTGCTCGACTTCGCGATCTGGGGCGTGGTCTTCAAAGTCTCGCGCTACGTTTCGCTCGCCTCCATCGTCGCGGCGGTGGCGCTGCCGGTGATCGTCATCGTGCTGATGTTCACCGGCGGCATTCACGGCTGGGCCAATTTCTATTTCGCCGTCGCCGCCGCGGCGCTCGTCATCCGGCGCCACCTGCCCAACATCCAGCGCCTCCGCGCCGGCACCGAACTGCGCGTCGGCACGCCGAAGCCAGTCGAGAATGCGGAGGGATAGGAATGAAAACGGAATTACGGAATTTGACCAAATTACGGAATTGCGAAGAGCGGCGCGCGCCGCTGTATGCACTCCGTTCCACCATTCCGTAATTTGGAAAAATTCCGTAATTCCGTCCCTCAGTTTCCCATCCCCTTCGCACCATGAGTTTTCAAAACGTCGGCATCGTCGGGGCGGGGAGCTGGGGCACGGCGCTCGCCTTTCCGCTGCTCGCGAATCATCTGCCCGTCACCATCTGGGGCCATGACGCGGAGCACATCGCGCGCGTCGCCGCGGCGCGCGAAAACGCTGCGTATCTTCCCGGCGTGGCGCTGCCCGAGGCGCTGCGTTTCACTCACGAGCTCGACGATCTCCGCGCGTGCGACCTCGTCCTGCTCGTCACGCCGTCCAAGGCGATTCGCGAAGTCGCCTCGCGGCTTTCGACCGTCGGGCTGCGCGAGGATGCGGCGCTGCTTTCCTGCACGAAGGGCGTGGAGCGCGGGAGCGGGCTGCGGATGAGCGAGATTCTCGCCGAATGTTTTCCGCGCAATCCCGTCGGCGTGCTTTCCGGGCCGAGCCACGCGGAGGAAGTCGCGCGCCGGATGCCCACTGCGCTCGTTCTCGGCTGCCGCGACGCGGCGCTGGCGAAGCGGCTCCAGCAGGCCTTTGCCACGCCGTTCTTCCGCGCCTACACGAGCGACGACGTGGCCGGCATCGAGCTCGGCGGCGCGCTGAAAAACATCTTCGCCCTCGCCGCCGGCGTGAGCGACGGCCTCGGCCTCGGCGACAACTCGAAAGCCGCGCTCGTCACCCGCGCCCTCTCCGAACTCACCCGCCTCGGCACCGCGCTCGGCGGCCGGCGCGAAACCTTTCAGGGCCTCAGCGGCATCGGCGACCTGATGGTCACCTGCTTCTCCCAGCACAGCCGCAACCGCGCCGTCGGC
>JAYWEB010000237.1:0-4173 GCA_043779575.1 Chthoniobacter sp.
CGGTCGTGAAACCCTCGACCACCACGCGCGCCAGAACCTGAAGGCTCGAGATGCGCTGGAGATCGGCGGGTGTGAGGAAGTCGCTGACGTGGGCCATGAGTTTGCCGCTGGTCGGTTGTGGATCGGCTCACCGGGGCGCGCGCAAACGCACCGCGGCCGGCGATCGCCGGGTTGGAACTTAAAGCGAACGCTTGGCCTCGCCGCGGGGGATCGTCTTGATGATGCGGAGGATGATGTCGTCCACGGTCACACCCTCGGCCTCGGCATTGAACGTGGGCACCACGCGATGCCGCATGATCGGCAGAGCCACGGCCTCGACGTCGTCGATGGTGACATGGAAGCGGCCCCTCAGCACGGCCCGCACTTTGCCGGCGAGCACGAGGTTTTGGCACGCGCGCGGACCGGCGCCCCAGGCGATGAGGTCTTTGATAAAGGCCGGCGCTTCCTTCTCGTTCGGGCGCGTGAAGCGCACGAGGTCGAGGATGAAGTCGGTGACGTGATCCGGCACCGGGACTTTGCGGACGGTTTTTTGCAGCTCCAGAATCTGCGCGCCGCTGAGCACGGGATTGATCTGCACATTGAAGGTGCCCGTGGTGCGGGCCACGATCTCGCGCTCTTCCTCGCGGCTCGGGTAGTTCACTCTCACGAGGAAAATGAAGCGGTCGCGCTGCGCCTCGGGCAGCGGATAAGTGCCTTCCTGTTCGATCGGGTTTTGCGTCGCGAGCACGAAGAACGGCTGGTCGAGTTTCAAAGTGTGGCCGCCGACGGTGACGGTCTTTTCCTGCATCGCCTCGAGCAGCGAGGCCTGCGTCTTCGGCGGGGTGCGGTTGATTTCGTCGGCCAGCAGCATCTGGGTGAAGACGGGGCCTTTCTGGAAAACGAAGGAGCGCCGTCCCGTCTCCGGGTCCTCCTGAATGATGTCCGTGCCGGTGATGTCGCTCGGCATGAGGTCGGGCGTGAACTGGATGCGCCGGAAGGACATCGAGAGCGTTTCCGAGAGGGTGCGGATCATCGCGGTTTTCGCGAGGCCGGGCACGCCTTCGAGCAGGCAGTGGCCGCCCGCGAGGACGGCGATCATCAACTGCTCGATGACCTCGGTCTGGCCGACGATGAACTTGCCCATCTCAGCGGCGATCTTGTTGTAGCTCTCGACGAGGAAGGCGGCGGCGGCTTGGTCGTCGAGCGGCACTGCGGGCGCGGCGGCGCTGACGGATCCGGCGGTGGGGGTGGAGGTGAGCATGGGTTGGGTGTGATTAAGAAAGAGCGATGTGAAAAAACGGCATGGGGGGACGCGGTTCTACGGGGAGATTTCTGGGGTTAAATGGAGGAGTTGACAGCCTCCGCAAACCATCCCGGCGGCAATTTTCTAAAGCATCAATCCAAAGGCATCGACGGCATCGACGGCATCCCCGGCATCCCGTCAAAGCCAGACTCGGAAAACATTTGGCTCAGGTTCGTGGAGAACCACTTCCGCAACAGGGGATCGCGCGCCCACTCGGGGAGCTGCACCAACTGGGTGACATAATCCGCGTTTCCACTGCTCGCTGAGGCATTGGCGCTCATCGGAGCAGGCGCACCGACGGACGCCGTCGGCTGGGAAAATTGGACGCGAGGCATCCACGAATCCTGATGCACGACCGCCAAAGCCACGGACGCCGCCAAAGCCAAAACGACCGCCGCCCGGCGCCGGAAAACATTCGGCAGACGCACGTCCATCAGGCGCTCCCGCTGTTCGGCGGTCAGGGCCGTTTGCTCACGCTCATCCTCCCGCTCAAAACCCTGATCGAGCAGCATCGCGAGATCGATCATCTGATAGACATCCTCGCGCGCTTCCTCCGAAGCACCGAGCAGGCTTTCCACATAGATCCGCTCCTCCGGCTCCAGCTCATTGAGCGCGTAGTCGGTCAGGTATTGGTCAGGAATCTTGGTCTTCATTTAAGCCGCTCCTTTCTTGAGGTAGATGATTTTTTCGTCCTTGTCGTCGCGCTCCAGCATCCCGCGCAGATTGCGCATCGCCGCGTTCAGTAGAAAGCCGACATTGCCCACGCTCAACCCGGTGATCTCCGAAATTTCCTGATAGGAATGATGTCCATGGAAGCGCAGCCGCACGACCTCATGCTGGTTCTTTGGCAGACGCCGCACCAATTCCATCACCCGCTCGGTGCGCTCCTTGCGCTCCAGTTCCATCGAAGGCGTCAGGTTCTCGCAGCGCTTCTGCTCAAACTCCTGCGCCTCGACGTAGATGTAGCGCTCCTCCTTCTTCAGCGATTTCAGCGCGCAGTTCCGGCAAACCGTGAACAGCCATTGCGAGAGATACCCCTCGATGGCCTCCTGCTCCTGCTTGTGCAACCGCATGAAAGTTTCCTGCACCACGTCCCGCGCGCGGTCGAGCGACTGCACGATGCTCATCGCGTATTGCAGCAGCGGGCGCTCATAGCGGTCCAGGGCGGTCTGCACCCAGGCGGCTTTTGCTTTTTCTTTTTTTCCAAACATTGGTCGGTTCGTAAGGCTTTCGGGCTAGTTAATCTAACGCGGGTGGCTTTCTTGGAAAAAAGTTTTGGGATTTTTGCCACCCGGCGGAGCGGTGCCGGCGGACACCTGCCCCCTTCTGGTGGTGGCTCAGTCTGAAAAAAACACGGTCATTCTGAACGGAATTCCCGGCGGGCGAAGGCGGGCGGGAATGAAGTGAAGAGCCGAGTCCGCGAGACAGCGCCGGGGCGGAGGCGGGTGGCGCAATCCTGACTGTACGCGGGCGGAGGCGGTCTGGTGAGTTGTGCGTCCCAAGCTCCGCGCCGCCTCCGCCCGCTTTACAGTCAGGATTGCGCCCACCTTCGCCCACGCGCTGTCTCGCGGACTCGGCTCTTCACTGCGGTCAGGTCGCAAAGCCTCCTGACCTCCGTTCAGAATGACGGCGTTTTTGCAAACTGAGCCACTATCCCTTCTTCGCTGTGCTCTGGATGTAGATTTCGCGCAGCAGCTTGAAGTCCACCTCGACGGGCGAGTGCGTCATCAGGTCGGTGCCGCGGTTGTTCTTCGGGAAGGCGATGACATCGCGGATCGACTCCGCGCCGACGATCAGCATGACCAGCCGGTCCAGCCCGAGCGCGATGCCCCCGTGCGGCGGAGCGCCAAAGCTGAACGCGCGCAAGAGGTGCGCAAACTTGAGCTGCTGCTCCTCCGGCGTGACGCCGAGCACGGCAAACATCCGCGCCTGCAAATCCTTTTCGTGAATCCGAATCGAGCCGCCGCCCAGCTCCACGCCATTGAGCACCACGTCGTAGGCGACCGCGCGGACTTTGCCGAAATCGCCTGCGTCGAGCAGCGCCATGTCCTCGTCCTTCGGGCGCGTGAACGGGTGATGCACCGCGACCCAGTGGTTGTCCTCCGGCGAAAACGCGAGCAGCGGGAATTCCACGACCCACAGAAAGTTGAGCTGATCCTTCGCCGCCGCCATCAGCCCGAGCAATTCCGCACAGCGCAACCGCACGCGGCCGAGCACTTCGCACACGGCTTCCAGCTTCACATCCGCACCGAAGAACAGCACGTCGCCTTCAACAAACCCCATGCGCTCCGCGAGCGCCGCCTTTTCCGCGTCGCTGAAAAACTTCACGATCGGCGACTCCCACTCCCCGCCCGCGCTCCACTTGATATACGCCAGCCCCTTCGCGCCGAACTCCGTCTTCACCCACTCCTCCCATTTCTTGAGCTGCTCCTTGCTCAGCAGCGCCGCCGCGCCCTTCGCGTTCAGCGCCTTGATCACCCCGCCGCCATCCACCACCGAGCGGAAGACCTTGAACTGCGACTCCCCGAAAATGTCCGCCAGCTCCACCAGCTCCATCGCAAACCGCGTATCCGGCTTATCCGAACCGAACCGGTTCATCGCATCCGCATACGCCATCCGCGGAAACGGCACCGGGATTTCCACACCCTTCGCTTCGCGGAAAATCCGCGCCAGCAGCCCCTCGATCAGCGTCTGGATTTCCACCTCCGTGATGAACGACGCCTCCACGTCGATCTGCGTGAACTCCGGCTGCCGGTCCGCCCGCAAATCCTCATCGCGAAAGCACCGCGCGATCTGGAAATACTTCTCCAGCCCCGCCACCTGCAGCAGTTGCTTGTACTGCTGCGGCGCCTGCGGCAGCGCGTAAAAGGAACCCGGCGTCAGCCGCGACG
>JAYWEB010000238.1:0-10283 GCA_043779575.1 Chthoniobacter sp.
CGGTTGCTGCGCGGACTGCGCTCGTGGATGGCGCGGGCGACGAGTTCCTTGCCGGTGCCGCTTTCGCCGGTGATGAGCACGGTCGCGTCCGTCGCTGCAACGAGTTCGATTTGCCGCTGCACTTTCCGGAGCGCCGGACTTTCGCCCACGAGATCGCCGCTGCCGCGCACGGCGCTGACTTCCTCGCGGAGGTAGCTGACTTCCTCTTCGAGGCGCTCTTTGAGAAACTCGATCTCCTCGAACGCGCGGGCGTTGGCTATGGCGACGGCGGCGTGGTTGGAAAAATGGCCCATCCTTTCGAAGTCACCATCGCGCAGCGGCGTGCGGCTGAACAGACCCAGCACCCCCAACGTTTCGCCACGGAAGATCAGTGGGTGCCCGGCGAAGGCGGCGATGCGCTCGGCTTTCGCCCATTGCGGCTGTACGATCCACTGCGAATCGGTGGCGATGTCGGGGATGAGAAGCGCTTGCCCGGTCACGGCGATGTGGCCGATTTTGCGAATACCAATGGGAATGCGACGGAACTGACCGTCGAGGTGCCCCCAGTTGTCATGCTTGTCGGTGGGGTTACCCGCGCTTGCGGCAAGGTGGAGGCAACGCGCTTGGTCGGGACATTCTCTGCGAAATCGGCATTCGGCGCACACATCGCCGGGCTCGATCAGCCAGATTCGGGCGAGTGCGATGTCAGCACACCCATCGGTCTTTTTGGCGAAGCCCGCCTCCGGGCAATCGCTGATCTGCTCCACGATGCGCTGGAGCACAGCGGCAACGGAACGCTGCTGCGCGATGGCGAGAACCACTTCCTGCAACGCATCCATGTTCATGGCGGCGTTACTACGATGAGAGTTCGTAGTTTCACAGCTAAATCTCGTAATATGCGAGATGTCGTAGCACCGCAGCGTGTGCGCGAAAAATGGCGGTTTACTCTGTTGGAATGGGATTTTCGGCCACTGCCAGAGGCTTGGCACGCGTCGTGTGTAATAGGGGTGCATCCAAGGCAAACCACGAACGCTATGACCAACGACTCCACCAGCCTCATCCGCATCTTCTCCGCACTGCTCTTCGTCGGGACTCTCGTCGCCGGTGTCTATCTGCTCCGGAATTTCGAGCAACTGTTCGGCACGGACCCGGACATGCCCAGCGAGAACAGTAGCGCACGGGCTTACAGCAAAATGCAGGTCTTCGTCGTCTGGGCGCACGCCGCCGCGCTCACTGGAGGCTTCGCCCTCTTCCTCGACTGAGAGCAACCGCCGACACTGCGCCTAATTTTACCAAACCAGACAGCCAAACAATCCACATGAACCGCATCCATCAAACCGAACCCACCACCGCCACCGGCAAGACCGTCCAACTCTTCAACACCGTGCAGAACGGTCTCGGCTTCGTGCCAAACCTCATGCGCGTCCTCGGAAATTCGCCAGCCGCGATCGAGGGTTATCTCGGATTCAGCGCCACCCTCGCCGGCGGGCTGCTCCCGGCGAAATTGCGCGAGCAGATCGCGCTCGCCGTCGGCGAAATCAACGGCTGCGGCTACTGCCTCAGCGTCCACACGCTGCTCGGCGGCAAGGCCGGCCTCAGCCTGGACGAAATGCTCGCCGCGCGCCGCTCATCGGCCACGGACAGTAAGTCCGACGCTGCGCTCAAATTCGCCCGCAGGGTGACTCTCCAGCGCGGTGACGTCGCCGACACCGATCTGCAGGCAGCCCGCAGCGCCGGCCTAAACGACGCCGAAATCGTCGAGGTCGTGCAGAACGTCGTGCTGAACATCCTCACCAACTACACGAACAACGTCGCCCGCACCGTCATTGACTTTCCCGAGGTGAAGCCCGGCGAACTCGAAGCCGCGGTCGCCGAAACCTGCAACGCCGCCGGTGGCGCCTGCGCCTGAAAACAATTTTCGTCGGACGCAATTCCTGCGTTCGGCGGACTGCAAACAAAACCAACAACAACAAAACAAGAAAATGAAACACATCCTGAAATCCATCGCAGCCCTCCTGCTGCTCTCCGCCACCGCCCTCGCCGGCAATCTCGTCAACGTCTCCGGAGCCAGCAAGGCTGCGGTGAGCGGGTACGACACTGTCGCCTTCTTCACCGATTCCAAACCGGTGAATGGCTCACCCTTCATCAGCGCCGAACACAAGGGCGCGACATACTTCTTCGCCACCGAAGATCACAAAAAACTCTTCGTCGCGAACCCGGAGAAATACGCGCCGCAGTTCGGTGGCTTCTGCGCCTTCGGCGTGGCCATCGACAAGCTTTTCCCCGTGGACATCAGCACGTGGCAGGTGCGCGATGGCAAACTGTATCTCAACCTCAATCCCGACATCCTGAAGAAGTTCAACGAGGACCTCGCGGGCAATGTCGCCAAGGCCGACAAAAACTGGCCCGGCCTCGTGAAGCAGAACGGGACGAAGTGATTCTCCGCTCGTTGGGCCACCCGGTCACTCCGGGTGGCCCTAACGAGTCCAGCAACCACTCGCTCACTTAATTATATGCTTAGTCACACACACTTGCCGCTTTTGACCGAAGAACCACCCGTCGAAAGACAAACTCATCACTCTATGAAATCCCTGATCCGTCCCCTACTAACAACTGATTCCACAATGGGACCACTCGTAGCCCGTCTGTTCCTGGCCGTCGTCATCTTCCCCCACGGCGCGCAAAAGGTTCTTGGCTGGTTCGGCGGATACGGGCTCAGCGCAACGCTGAAGTTTTTCAACGAGGCTTTTCATATACCGACACCACTTGCCCTGTTGGCCTTCGCCGCAGAATTCCTCGCACCGCTTGCGTTACTGGCCGGATTGGGCAGTCGCCTAGCGGCCCTGAGTATCGCCGTCACCATGATTGTTGCGATGAAGTTCCATCTCATAAACGGATTCTTTATGAACTGGTTCGGAAACCAGAAGAGTGAAGGCATTGAGTATCACCTGCTGGTGATCGGCCTTGCTCTGGTGGTGATCATTCAAGGCGGCGGTCGTTGTTCCGCAGATCGGTCTCTGAGCGTTTCCCGCGAGTCCTAGTCAGCAGACCGGCCCTCAGCACAATAGAAACCAAATCCTAATTTGAAACCATGAACCCACGTCCAGCACTTCCGCCCTTCATCGAGGAAACCGCACTCCATAAAGTCCAGTTTGCGGAAGACGCCTGGAATAGTCGCGACCCGGAACGCGTCGCGCTGGCTTACACGGAAGACTCTGAATGGCGCAACCGCATCGAGTTCGTCAACGGCCGTCCCGCGATCATCGAACTGCTGAAGCGCAAATGGGCGCGCGAACTTGATTACCGGCTGCGCAAAGAACTCTGGGGCTTTCGAGGTAACCGCATCGCGGTGCGCTTCGAGTATGAATTTCATGATGCGGCCGGCCAGTGGTTTCGCGCATACGGGAATGAGAACTGGGAGTTTGCCGCCAATGGTCTCATGCAGCGCCGGTTCGCTAGCATCAACGATCTGCCCATTAAGGAGACCGAGCGGAAATTCCGCTGGGAACGTCCCGTGATGGTCATCTAAACGCGGTTTCCAATTATTACATCCAGAACCAAGAAAACACATTATGAACATCATCAAACTCAACAAAACCACCTGCGCGCTCGCGGCGGCAGCACTGATCGCAATCGGAGCGGCAATACTCGCGCTCCCGCCCGCTCATGGTGGTGAATCACCGGCGAAGGCTGCGCTGAAAAGCAAGCTCACGGCCATTCAATACAAGGTCACCCAGGAAAACGGCACCGAACCTCCCTTCCGCAATGAATACCACGACAACCACAAACCCGGAATCTACGTGTCCATCGTCAGTGGCGAGCCGCTCTTCAGCTCGGCCGATAAGTTTGATTCCGGCACCGGCTGGCCAAGTTTCACCAGGCCGATTTCCCAAACGGCTTTGAAAAGTAAGAATGATACTTCCGCAGGGATGGATCGCCAGGAGGTCCGGTCGGCCAAGGCAGACACCCATCTCGGCCACGCCTTCGACGATGGTCCCGCACCGACGCACCTTCGCTACTGCATCAACTCCGCCGCGCTGCGTTTCATCCCTGCTGACAAACTGGCAGAAGCCGGATTTCTGGAACTCGCCAAGGCCTTCACCAAGAATAACTCCTCGAAATGAAAATCCATACCATCGTCCTTGCTGTTTCACTTTTGGTGCCCGGCTTCCTCCGTGCTGCCGATCTACAAAAAGCCACGTTTGCCGCCGGATGCTTCTGGTGCGTGGAGGCGATCTATGATCGCGTGCCAGGCGTGACGAACGTCGTATCCGGCTACACCGGCGGGAAGGAAAAGGATCCCACATACAAGCAAGTTGGGAGCGGCAAGACCGGACACTGTGAGGCCGTGGAAATCACCTACGACGCCGAGAAAACGAGCCATGCCAAACTCCTCGAAGTCTTTTGGAAAACCCACGATCCGACAGACGGTCGCGGCGTCGCACCGGATTTCGGAAAGCAATACCGCTCTGCACTCTTCTACCGCACCGCCGAGGAGAAGAGCACCATCGAAAAATCCAAGGCTGCCTTGGAGAAACAACTCGGCAAGCCCGTGGCTACGCAGATCGCTCCTTTTGAAAAAATCTACCCGGCGGAAGCATACCACCAAGACTACGTGAAGAATCATCCCAACGATTCCTATGTGAGAAATGTCTCAATTCCTCGTCTCATCGCTGCGGGATTTAAGGAGTGAGTTTAACCGGCAAAGTCTGACCGGCCCCTCAGTCCCCCGACACCTGCCCACGCTCTGAACATCCACAGCATCAGGTCCAGTTCAACGACCGGTCGATTACTGACGCGGAACTTAAGTTTCGCTGGGAAGGAAGACAAAACGAAAAATGGAAACATCCTCAAACATGAAGCAGGTCGTTCGCCCCATCCGCATCCTTGCGATCTCCGGAAGCCTGAGATCAGCCTCGGCCAATACAGCCGTGCTTCGTGCCGCGATCGCCCTCACACCCGGGGATTTGTCCATCGCGCTGTATGATGGCCTCGCTGAACTTCCGCATTTCAACCCCGATCACGATGGCGACGGCACCCCACCGAGCGTCGCGGATTTTCGCCGCCAGCTCGCAACGGCAGACGGTATCATCATTTCGTCTCCCGAATACGCCCACGGCGTGCCCGGCGTCCTGAAGAACGCGCTCGACTGGCTGGTTCGCAGCGGTGAATTCGTGGACAAGCCCGTCGCGCTGATCAGCGCATCGTCTCGCGCGACGTGGGCGATGGCCTCGCTCACCGAAACCCTCACAGCGATGTCGGCGAAGCTTGTCTCAGACGCGTGCCTCACGCTTCCACTCAGCACCAATCGCATCGACATGACGAGCCTCGTCGCCAGCTCCGAAATATCCCTCCTGTTGCGAACCTCCCTCACAGCGCTCGTCGAAGCCGTGCGCCACGAGCAACGCGCCGACCAGAATTTTATCGCGGCTGAACCACCGAGCAACATTCAACCAACCACCGCCTGACCCACCATGGCCGCAAAATTCATGCAACTCGTGCTCACACCTGCCGTGCAAACCGCGCAGGAGCGATACTTCGGAAAGCATCAGGTTGTCGCGAGCGCACCCGAGCGTGACCCATTCACCGATGACGAAGCCGCATTCATCGCGCACAGCGACAGCTTTTACATGGCGACGACGAACAGCGACGGCTGGCCCTACCTTCAGCACCGTGGTGGTCCCGCCGGCTTCCTGAAAGTCCTCGGTCCGCACCAGCTTGGCTTTGCCGATTTCAAAGGCAACCGCCAGCTCCTCACCACCGGCAACCTCGACGGCAGCGACCGCGTCGCGCTCTTCCTCATGGACTACCCGCACCGCGAGCGCCTCAAAATCCTCGGCCACGCCCGAGTCCTCGAAGCCCGCGCCCACCCCGCCCTCGCCGACCAACTCACCCCGTCACCCGAGCTGCGTGGCAAAATCGAACGTCTCTTCCTCATCGAAGTCGTCAGCTTCGACTGGAACTGCCCGCAATATATCACCCCGCGCTTCACCGAGGCGGAGGTGGAGAATCAACTCGGCCCGCTCCACGCCCGCATCGCGGAGCTAGAGGAGCAACGCCGTGTGGCGACCGCGGCACCAGACCCCCTCACTCCCCCGACACCGGTCCCCGTTCTGACCATCCCCGGTGCCGCGGGCGTGAAAGCAATTTCCTAGCAGCCTATGGCATATTTTATCACAGTGGTCAGAAAAAAATATTGAAACGGTTGTTTACATCCACTGGATGACGCGCAGATTGCATTGTCAGCAAGTGTTCCAGTCAGAAAATAATCTCCTCATACAACCAAACCAACCACACCCAAGAACCAATGAAAAATACTACTCGCACCTCCGTCAGCATTCTTACCAGCTCCATCGTCGCCGTCCTCGCCCTTCTGGCGAGCAATACGCAGGCGGCGAACATCATCTACACCTTCCCAGATCTCGGTGGCGCTCCCGCCGCCAACATGGAGGGCTGGACTTCGGTTTTTCTCGGGAACGGGGATATCTGGGCGGACTATACTGGTTACTTTGGTGGCGGTACGCCTGTTGACGGTGGCCACCTTGGTGACGGGTGGGATGCCATGGAAACCCAGTTGGCCCATTCTCCGGCGTTCAATCTGGATGGCTCGGGTGATATGACTTGGCAGATGTTCGGCACCGCATCACCTGTCTCCGCTCCGACATCGCTCACTTCGGCCGGGATTGGGTCCACTGCACTCGCTGGCACCGGTTTCATGGGTGTGGCCCTGCGCGATGTCCTCACCGACACCTATGTGTTGTGGAGTGCATGGTCGGGATCTACTTTTGCTCCTGCTGCTTTCACGGACGCGACTTTCACCGCCGCACAGTTGGCACCCTATGCCAATGATGGCCGGGCCTATACTCTCGACTTCATTGATAATGATAAAGCCCCGGTCGCTGACGATCATTGGGTGACCTTAGGTGGAGCTTCTATTCCCGGTTCTGCGGTTCCAGAACCCGCCACCGCCGCGCTCGGTGGTCTCGGATTGCTCGCTCTCCTGCGCCGTCGGCGCAATGCGTAAAGCATCCAAAGCAAGAAATTATTCTTCAATAACGGCCTAGCTTTTCAAAAGAGCTAGGCCGTTACTTTTTCTTTAAGCCGTTAAAACCAGTCCCCTCACTCCCCGACGCCGGTCCCCGTTCTGACCATCCCCGGTGCCGCAGGCGTGAAAGCAATTTCCTAGCAGCCGCTTTCACTTTCCCCGCGACGAAGGCGAAGGAGGCTGCGTTTTTCGGGGCGAATGTCAGTCCTGATCGGACTTACTTCCAGCCCGCTCGTCGGAGAGCGCGTGTCAAAAGCGACTTCGCCCGGCCCCGCTTTTTCCTTCCCCGGAAGCTGATCGCCCACAGGATGCGCCCCGACACGCCCGGCCGCTTGCCCGCCGTGCCGGTGTCCGGTAGCCTCGCTTCATTCCACGGGGCCATCGTTCACCACGTCCGTCCGGTTTCGTGGACCATGCCCGATGGCCAAATCCTCGCCCAGCCTCACGCTCCTGCTCGCCGCCGCCCTCGCGGTGCTGCCCGCGACGCTGCATGGCGCGAAGAAAAAAAAGGCCGTCACCGAAATTCAGCCGGCGGTGAAAACCAACCGCACCCCGGCCCCGGACGCCAGGCCGCCGACCGTCCCGGCGCTGCCCGCCGCCACGCCGCGGCCGCGCATGGAGGATCTCGAACAGATCCTCGATGCCAGCGACACGGCGGGCCTGCCGCTGGCGGCGCGCGGAGCCATCGTCATCGACGCGCACACCGGGGCCTCGCTTTACGAAAAGAACGCCGACGAGCCGCAGTTCCCCGCCAGCACCACGAAGATTCTCACGGCGCTGCTCGTCATCGAAGCTGGCGACCTCGACCGCGAAGTGGAATGTAACCTCGAGGACAGCAAGGTCGGCGAGAGCAGCCTCAATCTATTCCCTGGCCAGCGTTTCACCCGCCGCCAGATGCTCTACGGGCTGATGCTGAAAAGCGCGAATGACGTCGCCCACGCGCTGGGTCGCGACAACGCCGGGAGCGCCGCCGCCTTTTGCGAAAAGATGACCCGCCGCGCCGCAGAACTCGGCGCGAAGTCCGCCCACTTCACCAACCCCAACGGCCTCCACGACCTCGTCCACTACTGCTCGCCGCGCGACCTCGCGCTCATCGCCCGCGCCGCCATGCAGCAGCCGCTTTTCCGCCAGATCGTCAGCACCCGCAGCTACGACTGGATCGGTGCCGATGGCGTAGTGCGCCCGCTTTCCAACCACAACCGCATGCTTCAGCGCTTCGCCGGCTGCACCGGGGTGAAAACTGGCTACACCAACCCCGCCCAGCAGGTCCTTGTCAGTGCGGCCTTGCGCGATGGGCGCGAGGTCATCGCCGTGGTCATGCACACCGACAAACCCGGCATCTGGGACGACAGCACCCTGCTCCTCAGCTACGGCCTGCGGCCAAAGCGCTGACGGCTTTTCGGTGTCGGCTGTTGGCGTGTGCTTTGCACCTCCCAGCGCCGTCCGGTTTCACTTCCCGCGCGACGCGCCGAGGTCGCGCGGGTTTTTCACGGGGTGCGCGGTGGCGATGTCGCGCGGCAGGGCGGCGGCGCTGCCGAGGCAGGGCGAGCCGGGCGCGAGGCGGAAGTCGTCGCGCGGCTCGTCGGTGAAACCGGGGGCGTCGCCGGTGAGCGAGGTGTCCGCGCCGGTGATTTCGCCGCCGGTGAGGCCGTGGTTTTTCACCCAGCCGCGCGGGAGCCAGTTGCGCTGCAACTCGACCCGACCGGGGCCGTCGCAGATGGCGAGCTTCGCCCCGCCGGCCCGGTCCCAAATGATGTTATTCCGCGCCTCCACCCGCTCGTCTTCCGTCGAGAGTCCGAAGAGCGTCGTGCGTCCGGTGCGGCGCGAGACGACGGTGTTGTGGAAAAAGTGCAGCGTGCCTTTGCGATACCACGCGGTTTTTCCGCTGTCGCCGCCGTAATGGACGACCTGATTGTTGGCCGCGTCGTCGAGTTTGATGAGCACGTTGCCATAGACCCAAGTGGCGCGATACGCGGGCGCGTCGCGCAGTTCGGCGGAGCCTTCGGCATCCACGAGATCGAGCGCGCGGTTGCCGCCTTCGATCCAGTTGTCGCGGACCACGAGTCCGGCGCTGCGGTCCTTGAGGTTATTGCCGGGGCAGCCGGCGCGCAGCGGGCCGAAGCGGTTGTTTTGGAAAACCATGCCGAGGGCTTCGGTGTAGCTGTTGTGGGTGTAGATGTCTTTCTCGTTGCCATTGTCGAAGATGTGGCAGCCGTCGATGAGCAGGTCGCGCGAGCTGTGGCTGGCAAAGAGTCCGTTGCCGCTGTCGTGCAGCGCGCAGTTGCGGATGACGAGGTGCTCGCCCTTTTCGATGAAGATCGCGGCGGCGTTTTGCGCGTAGGGCTGCGCGCCTTTACGCCCGGTGAAAACGAACGGCGGACGCGCGCTCCGCACCTCGAGATTTTCGACGATGAGATGCGCCGGCATGGTGTCGGCGGGCTTGGCCGCGCCGCCGATCTTGATGACGCTGCGCTCGCCGCCCCAGTACTCCAGCGTCTTCGGCGTCACGGCGTCGCGTCCGTCGATCACCGGCCGCGCGCCATCCGGCCCGGCGACGCCGCGCACCACGATGGGTTGCTCCGCCGTGCCGCGCACGCAGAGGACGAATTTTTCGCGGTACGGTTCCGCGCGCCAGTGGATGGCGACGACATCGCCCGGCGCGAGCTTTTCCCACGGCACCCCGGCCAGCGCGGCCAGCTTTTTCCCCGGCCCGACCTCATAATCGACACCCCACGCAGAGCCCCACGCGCCGGCGAGCAGCAAAGCAAGCGGGCGAAACCAGCCAGTGGGGATTTGGGGAGGCATGACGCGGGGATGAAAATGGATGTAGCTCGCGGCACTGGCCCTCACGAGCAGTGCCGGGGAGGGGACTCGAACCCCTAAGGATTGCTCCACCAGATCCTAAGTCTGGCGCGTCTGCCAATTTCGCCACCCCGGCTTGCTCACGATGAAAGGTTTGCGCCGAAAGAGCCGGCGCAGA
Source organism: Chthoniobacter sp. (assembly GCA_043779575.1). Classification (GTDB taxonomy): domain Bacteria; phylum Verrucomicrobiota; class Verrucomicrobiia; order Chthoniobacterales; family Chthoniobacteraceae; genus Chthoniobacter. Next base: position 10,005 of record JAYWEB010000238.1, read on the forward strand.
CCAAGCGCGCCACCGTGGATGCGCCGGAATCGCTTTGCAAGCTCATCGGCCCGACCCGCCGCCGCGGTTACGGTCCGCCTGTCGGAGCTTTGGCGGCGGCAGGTGCAGGCAGTCGCCCGGTGACGCGCGCGACCTTTTCCGAGGCGGCGATTTCCCGGCCGTCGGCAAAGACACGCAAACCCTGACCTTTGGCAGAAACTCATCCACGATGAAGCCGACGGGCGTTTGTTGGATGTGCTTCCGATAGGTCCACCAACGAAAATAGTAAGTCGTCGCGAT
>JAYWEB010000239.1:0-10266 GCA_043779575.1 Chthoniobacter sp.
TTTGAGCAGCGCGGTCGAATCGAGGCTGTGCGTGAGGAGGCCCGAGAAGCGCCGGAGCCCCTCGAGGGCGCGTGCCTGATCCACGTACGGGCGGAGGACGGAAGTCTCGATCGCCGTCGTATTCTGCAAGGCGAGCGGGGCCGGGTCACTTTCCGGCAGCAGGCGGTCGAGCAGCGTTTTCAGCAGCTTTCCGCGTACCGGTTTCACGAGGATGTGCTCGACCCCGAGCAGATAGGCGTCCTCCTCCCACTCGCGCTGCTTGTCGCCGGTATAGACGAAGATGGGGCAGTTGGGCGCGAAGGACTTCATTTCCTCGATCAGGCGCACGGCCCGCGCGTCCGTCAGTTCCGCGTCGAGAATGGCGACATCAATTCCACCGCGCGCGAGGAGAAATTCGGCCTCACCAATGGCTTCTTTCGCGATGATCTGGAATTCTGCGGGGTCGAGGGCAGTGGAGACGGCGGCGGCGAGGGAAGGCTGTTTGGTGATGACGAGAAGCGTGCGCATTCAGGCGGAAAGGGCGGCGGGGGGTGGAGCGGCGGTGGGTTGGCGGATGGGCAAATCGAAGAGCACCGTTGTGCCTTTTTTAAGTACGCTGGCAATCGAAAGATTTCCGCCGTGGAGATTCACGATCTTCCGCGAAATGGCCAGGCCGAGGCCAAAGCCCCGGTTTTCGTCGCCGCGATTTTTGGTGGTGAAGTAGGGCTTGAGGATGCGGGTGAGATTCTCTTTCGGGATGCCCTCGCCCTGATCGACGACGCGGACACGGACCCATTCCAAGTCGTCCTGTTGATCGAGGCGTTCGAGATGGACGTGGATTTGGGAGTGCGGGCGGGAGGCGTCGATGGCGTTGGAAATGAGGTTGGCGATGAGCCGCTGCATGAGCACCTCGTCCATCTGGACGAGCACTTCGCCGGGGGTGACGGAGATGACTTCGAGTTCTTTTTTGCGACTGGCCCGGGCCTGTTCGGCCGAGCGCTGGATCACGAGATCGAGCCGCCCGAGCTTCAAATCCAGGCGCAGATTTTCCGAGAAAAAGAGGGCCTCGCGGATGTAGGCCTGCATGCTCTTGATGTTGCGCAGGGCAACGGGGAGCAGTTCTTCGTCAAAGGGTTCCTTGGTCTCAAAGGCGAGCTGCAAAAGGGTCAGCACGGGCGTCAGGAGGTTGTTCAGGTCGTGGGCCATCCCGCGCGACATCCGCCCGAGGAGATCGAGCTCCTGCGACTGGAGGATCTGGGACTTCAGTTGGATCTGGTTCACGACCAGGCTCAGGTTTTTCGCCAAGGCGACGAGCAGGTTGATGTCGGTGGCGGTGAAGGGTTCGTCGGAGGTTTTCTTGCCGACGAGGAGCAGGCCGAAAGGTTCACTCTGCGAGGTGAGCGGGAAGCAAAACTGCGCGCCAAAATCTTCGAGTTGCCTGCCCGCTTTGCGCTCGACGCTGTTCGTGGCGATGCGGAGCTGATGTTTCTGGAGCGCGATGTATTCGCCCTTGCCCCACTCGAAAAAGCGCAGCATCGGGGAGTTCGGCAGGAGTTCGGGCAAGGGGCTGGCGGGCTCTTCCGGGAAGGCGCGAAAAATGGCGAAGGTGCGCTTCATTTCGTCGCGCAGAATGATCTGGTAGCTCTCGATCCGGAGCGAACGCAGAAAGATTTCGTGGAGGTCGCGCATCAGGGTTTCGAGGTCGGAGTACCACGGCATCAGGCTGATGAAGTGCCGCACTTTGTCCTGATACTCAAAGCTGTCGCCGAGCAGCTTGCGCTCGAAGGTTTCCGACCCGCCCGAGCCGAAGATGCGCGGAAAAAAAACGCTCGCGATGACGGCCGACGCCGTGAGGACTCCGAGCGCGCAGAGCAGGGCGAAGGGTTTGAATTTTTCCGGCGCGATGGCGGAGATGATGAGGAGCTGGCAAAGCCCCGTGAGCACGATGAACCCGACGCGGATCGCGTGCGCGACCACGCGGCTCAGGGTCACGTGGACGTTCAGCAGGGTGTGCTGCAGGATGCTGTAGGCGACGATCGTCATGTACACGCAAGCGGCTACGCTCCCGAGCGGGTAGAACGGCACGTTGGTCAGCGGGTAGAGCGGATTGCTGACCGGGTTCAGGATGGGAAAGAGGTCATTGGTCCCGGCGGTGGCGATGAGGACGATGGCGAGGAGCATCGCGCGAATCCGAATCCGCTGGAGGGACTGAACGTTTTTCTGCGCCCGGTAGAGGACCACGATGGAGCCGCCGATCAGCGCGGTATAGGAGACGGTGTAGGCCCAGAAAAGCGGGCCGGGGATGGACCAGTATCCTTGCGGAATCCGCCGCACTCCGGTGATGAACCAATCGGTGAAAAGCGAGCTGGCAAAGAACGCGTGCAGCGCGCAAAACAATCCGAAGGGGAGCTTGGGGATGGGCTTCTGGGCGATGAGCACGGAGGTCGTGAAAAGTCCGAGCGGGGCGAGGATGATGCCGAGCTGCAGCAGCTTCGCGCAGAACAGAGCGCGTTCCGGCGAGACCTCGGAATACATGACAAAGCCACCGCCATTCCAAAGCACCACACCCAGCCCCCAGATCAAATAGGCCCGGTGAAGGGTGGCTTTCGGATTCTGCCAAAAGACAAATACGGCGAGGGCGAAATTGACGACGGTCGCCGTGAGCGCCGCGATTTCGAGAAAGGTCATCGCCCGGTGTAGCGCCGCAAAATCAGGCAGGCATAACGTCCGCCAAATCCGGCGTTGATATTGAGCGCGACGTTCACGGGATACGGGCGCGGCCCCTGCGCGAGGTAGTCCAGATCGCAGCCTTCGGCGGGGTTCCGCAGATTGATCGTCGGCGGCATCTCCTGCCGATGAATCGCCAGCGCGCAGACCGCCGCTTCGATCGCCCCGGCCGAACCCATGGTGTGCCCGGTGATCGGCTTCGTAGCGCTGATGCCGACGCGACTGGCGTGGGAGCCGAAGACCGCTTTGATTGCCTTCGTCTCCAGCGGATCATTGAGATGGGTCGCCGAGCCGTGGGCGTTGATGTAGTCGATCTCGGGTCCGTGGAGTCCGGCCCGCCGCAAGGCCCGGCGCATCGCGTTCACGTAGCCCAGGCCGCCGGGATGCGGATCGGTGGGATGATACGACTCAGCGCTCCTCCCGTGGGAGATGATCTCGGCGTAAATCTTCGCGCCGCGACTGAGGGCGTGACCGAGTTCCTCGACCATGAAGTAGGCCGATCCCTCCCCGAGGACGAAGCCATCGCGCGTCTGGTCGAAGGGGCGCATCTGCGAGCCGTCCGGCCCTTCGAGCTGGCTCATGGCGCCGAGTCGGCAGAAGCCGAAATGCTGCGCCTCGAAGATCGCGTCCGACCCGCCCGCGACCATCATGTCCACGTCGTCGTCCTTCACCGTCCGCCAGGCGTAGCCGATGGCATCGGCCCCGGAGGCGCAGCCAGAGCAGTAGGTGAGCGCGTGGCCGTGGATGCCGAGATACATGCCGATGGCGCTGCTCCCTTCGCCGCAGTAGCCGCCGATGGCGTGGTAGGGATGAATCTTTTGCCCGCTGAGCATCTGCGCCTGGACCTTGAGCACATTGCTCACGCCGCTGGTCGTGGTGCCTTCCACAATGCCGATGCGGTCCGGGTCGATCTCCGCGACATCCAGCTTTGAGTCGCGCACCGCGGCGGCCGACGCGGCGAGGCCGTATTGCACGGAAAGTTCCAGCCGCGCCATCTTCACCGCCTCGACGTGGTCTTCGATGCGAAAGCCCTGAATCTCCGCGGAAACTTTGACGGGCAGTTTGCTCACGTCGTAGCGCGTCGTCGGCCTCACCCCGCTCACGCCGCGGCAGAGCGTGTCCCAGAATTTATCGACGGTCTGCCCGTTCGCCGCGATCACCCCGATGCCGGTGATGACGACGCGCCGCTCGGAGGAGTGGGCCTGATTGAGCCTGACTACCATTTCCAGGGAATCAGCGCCGGCGTGCTGCGCCGATATTCGCGGTAAGCCGCACCGAATTTTTCGACGAGTGCCGCTTCCTCAAGGTGCAGTCGCAGGAGCAGGATGGGCACAAAAGCCAGCGGGATGAGGGCCATGGTGAAAAACGCGCCGCAGGCGAGCGTAATCCCGAGAAGTTCGAGGAACATGGAAAAATACACGGGGTGCCGGACAAACCGGAAAGGGCCGTCGCACACAAACTGGTGCGTGTCGCGGACCTCCACGTGCATGCTCCAAAACTCTCCCAACGCCGCGATGGCGCACCGGCGAATCACGAAGGAGCCGATGACGATCCCCATGCCCGCGAGCGTCAACAGCCAATTGGGGCGCAGGCTGCGCCACAGGTATTCCGCGATGCAGCCGAAGGTCACCACGGTTCCGCAGAGCACGAAAAGGTTGAAGCTGAGCGTCTCCTTGCGCACGCCGGGGCTGGTCTGCCGATTCGTCCTAATCTCCCGCACACGTTCCCAGACGACGCCGCATACTAGGATGATGGGTAGGTATCGCAAAAAAAATTCCAAAAAGGGAAGGGTTCGTTTTTGGTGAAATTATACTCGGGAGTGAGCGCGGTCTATTTGCGGTGGAAAGTCTTTCCGGGCAAGGCGCAACTGCCAGAATCGCGCTAAATCCGGATCGAGAAAACGAGGTCATCTTGTGCCCGCATGGCATAGGGTCTTGTGAAAGCGGCAGTCCTTGTGTGGCGCGTGGCCTTATTTCAAATTCCCACCCGTCCTCCCACGGCGACTAGATCAAGCACCTTGGACAGGGATTGACCGAAGTGCTCGATTTCCTCCGTTGTGTTGTAAATCTGCAACGAGGCACGAACGGTTCCGGTTTCTAGGTGAAAGTATTCATGCAACGGGTGGGTGCAGTGGTGTCCTCCCCTCACCATGACGCCGTAGCTATCACTCAACAGCCGCGTAATGTAATCAGGCGAAAACAACTCGCCCTCCAGCGCAAAGGAGACCAAGCTGGTTCGGTCGATTCCGGGTGGTGGGCTGCATGAGCGAATGCCCGGCAGATGGCCAATGCAAGCCTGCAAAGCGTCGGTCAACTCTTGCAGGCGGGCCTTGATGTGCTCCAGCCCCAGCTTCTGGATATACTCAACTGCGGCGGCGAGACCGATGACCCCTGCTATATCAGGAGTGCCCGCTTCGAGGCGCCACGGCAGGTCTCGCAGGTCGAACGAGTAATCGGCGTAAACACGATTGACTGTCCCTCCCCCGAGAGTGGACGGGCGAAGCGCTTCGAGTCGCTCTCGCTTCCCGTACAGTACGCCTGCGCCGGTGGGGCCAAACATTTTGTGTCCGGACAGCACTAGGAAGTCACAACCCATCTCGTGGACATCGATCTTCATGTGGCTCCCGCATTGCGCGGCATCCACCAATAGCGGGAGGCAATTGCGGTGTGCCATCTCCGCCCACGGTCGCACATCGACGATCACGCCGGTGACGTTCGAGCACATCGTGATGGTGATCGCGCGGGTATGTTCGTCAATCAGAGCTTCAGCCGCTGCGAGATCCGGCAATCCGGTCGGGGTGATGGGCGCACCCCGGTAAGCACAGTGAACTCTCCACGGCAGAATGTTGGAATGGTGCTCCAGCACGGTTCCCACCACGTTTTCGTTTGGCTGAAGACTGAGACCGGCTGCGACCAAGGCGATCCCCTCAGTCGCGCCGCGCACAAAAATCGTCTCGACGGATTTTGCGTTGATGAACTTGGCGATGGTCTCTCGACTGGCTTCGTAAGCCGCGGACGCTTCCTCGGAAAGCAAGTGTTTTCCGCGATGAATGTTGGCGCAATAAGTCCGATAGTAGTCGTCCATCGCAGCAAGCACGGGAGTTGGCTTGAGCGATGTGGCAGCGTTGTCAAAATAGACAATCGGGCGCCCGGCGACCTGGCGGGTCAATTGGGGAAAGTCTGCTCGGATCGCGTGGATATTCATGGGCCGGTGGACTGGGTGATAGCTCTTGGAACCTGATGGTATTTCCGCAGGTTAGATCACCCCTGCCAAATCCTGCTCCATTTTTGAGTAGCACAGCCGATAGCGACCGGCAGGCAGCGTGGGCATAATCTCTTCCCTAGCTTGAATGTCGATCTCAGCTTCACTCCCGAGCAGTCTCTGGAGCGCCGCGGTCAATCCGCTTTCATCGAAGCCGACCCGCTTATCCAGTGCCACGACCTCCAAAGAATACCGCCCGCCCTTTTCCTGGATCAGACTGTAGAAAGCGATATTGCTGCACCAGGTTCCTTCCGTGATGGCATTGTCCACGGCTCGTGGCGTAATCACTTTCCCTTCTTTAGTTAGAATGACCTCGGCTAACCTGCCTTCAATACTCGCGATCGCAGCGAGGTGGCCCAAAGGATAGCAGTCGCAGGGTTCCGCCGCTGGGATGGCCAGATCGCCTAGTTCATAGCGCAGAAGAGGGGTCAGCCGATTGTGGGTGGTCAGCGTGGTGGCGGCCAGCCGGCCCATCTGCCCCGGTTTGGCGGTTTTGCCGTCCGCTAGGATTTCCATGTGGAATCCCGGGCCGACATGGTAGGAGCCGCGGGAGCACTGGACGGCGGAAAAACCCATCTCGCTGCTCACGTAGCAACCCGCGACCGGACACGCAAAAATTTCCTCAATGAGGCGGCGATGGATGCGGCTGCAAACTTCCACATGCAGGTGGATAAAGCTGAGTTTGGGGGGCTGGCGTTTGGTTCGCTGGAGGTATCTGGCCAGGGGATAGATGTAGGACCCTGCACCCATCAGCCTGATCGGTTTGAAGCGCTCAATTTCGTCCAAATATTCCTCCATCACGGCATCGCTGACCGTGCAGGCGTTCCTAAAGGCATTCATGAGAAGTGTATTGCCGAACAGGATCCGTTTTTCGTACGGAATGGCTGTCTCCATGTGGCAGGTCGCTCCTGTACATGCCGGTGGGATGAAGAGACACTGCCGAGAAGTTTGCATCGGTGCCAGCGGCCCCAGGGTCTCGTAGAGGGTGTAGGCGTAGTTGTCCGCCCCGGCGACGGTCTGGGTCCGCGGACCGCTGCTTCCCGAGGAACTGCGCCAGACGAGTTCGCCCCACCATTCTTTGTGTGCTTTCAGGCTCTCGGGGTGCAGGAGGTCGAAATTCTCGCGCAACCGATCTTTGGTTAAGCGAGGAAACCTACCTAAGTCTTCCACTTCGTGAATATCGGCTTCGGTCAGTCTCTGCTCTTCGAGCAGCGTTCTGTAGTAAGGAACTTCCTCGCGCATGCGCTTGACGCTGGCCTTCAACCTTATCAGTGTCTCCGCCGATCGCTTGCTTCTCCTAGTCTGCCAAGACCGCTCACGCAGGGCAGGGGACGGCGTCTTCTCCGCCAGCCAGTGACGCTGATCCAGGTGGCGCAGGCAGGCCATGATGGCGGGTTCGTCTAAGTCGAAAGCGAAATGTAATTTCACGAATCCTGCAATCGCGGTGGCATCCAGCTCGCCGCGTAGCTTCTGACACGCCCGCATGATGTGCCCCTCGGATTCGGTGACCCATACCTCCTCTCCCCCAACCGGATCATAAGCGACATAATGCAAGGTTTGCTGCCTGAGGCCGGGGACATACCGAGGCTCCAGGAGAAGGTCGGGACGGAGTAGCGGGAAATGGAAGAGGTTCATGAGGAGGCTCTCGCTGGAATGTCGGAAGAGTGAACTTCCTTCGACTGCCCGACAGAAAAGACGATGATCCAGCGGAGTAGGCTGTGGAGGCTGAGGGTCGGCATGAGCGTGGTTTAGCCCGGTGGCCACTGGAGGCTGCGCCCGCCGAGGAGGTGGATGTGAAGATGCGGGACGGATTCGCCGGCGTCGCGGCCGTGGTTGATGACGAGCCGGTAGCCGGTGTCCGCGACGCCGGCCGCGGCGGCGATGCCCGGCGCGGCGAGCAGCATCCGCCCGAGCAGGTCCGCGTCCCCCGGCTGGGCTTCGCCGATGCGCGGGATGGGGCGTTTCGGCACGATCAGGATGTGGACCGGGGCCTGCGGCTGCACGTCGTGAAAGGCGAGAAAGTCGGCCGTTTCACAAACGATCCGCGCGGGGATTTCGCGGGCGGCGATCTTTTCGAAAATGGTCATGCGAGCGAGAAGGCGATTTCGTTGCGGGCGGCGGCGGTGCCGGAGTGTTCGCGGACAAAGCAGACGATCTCGCTGCGGAGCGCATCGCAGTCGCGGCTCCAGGTTTTGCGCGCGCGGAGCAGCTTCACGCAGGGCTCGAGGCCGAGGAGTTCAAAGTAGCTGCCCGGTTCCCGGCACAGCTCGCGCAACCGCCGGCCCAGCATCTCGAAAAACGCCAGCTCGTAGCCGCTGCCCGCCGCGCGCGCCAGCTCCACCAGCGAGACCTGCACCCGCGGCGGTGCCGGCGCGAAGTGCTGCCCGATTTCGCCATACCCGATGACCTGCAGGACGGACCGCACCGCCGCGGTCAGCCGCTCCACGGGCAGCACGTTCAGGTCCGGCTGATCGCGCAAAAACTCCGTCACGCTTTCCGCCACATGCGAGGCCAACCACCACTTTGCGTAGCCCGCGCGGGCCGCGGCCTGGGTCAGCGACCGCACCAGCCAGCCGCGCTCGAAAGCGATGGCCTGACCGCTGGCGAGTCGGATCACCGGGAGATTGTCTTTGAGGCAGATCATGGCGGGTTACTTAAACAGCTCCGGTTGCAGCACACTTTTTTTGGGCCGCCTCCCGAGCGACTGAATCTCCTCCAAAAACTCCCCGATGTCCTGAAACTGCCGATACACCGATGCGTAGCGCACGTAGGCCACTTCATCGAGGTGGTGCAGCTTGTCCATGACCTTCGCGCCGATCACGCCCGACGGAATCTCCCGCTGAAATTCGCTCTCCAGCTCCCGCATCACGTCGTCCGCCGTCGTCTCCAGCGTCTCCACGCTGACCGTCCGTTTTTCACACGCTTTCAGCATGCCGCCGAGGAGTTTCTGGCGGGAAAGCGGCTCGCTGCGTCCGTCGCGTTTGCTCACACGCAGGTCGGCGCGCTCGATCTCTTCGTAGGTCGTGAAACGGTGCGCGCACCCCACGCACTCACGGCGGCGGCGGATGGCGCGACCGTCTTTCGACAATCGGGAGTCGATGACTTTGTCCTCAAGGCTTCCGCATTTGGAGCAATGCATCTTGTGTTTTTTCCGGGGGCTGGAAGGGGTTTAACACTACATTTTGGGGTGTCAACGCGGAAAGCCGGACCGGGGCAGGATAAATTCGAAAAACGTGAATGGATGGTAAATGGGGAGGGTCGCGCCGCCTTCCGTTTCCGCCCTTTCCAGCCCTTCGAATTTGTTTCGGATTGCGGATTTCGATATGCGGATTTTCCCCTTCAACCCGCTCCGCCTTTCGCCCACCTTCCGCCCCATGCCGTACCACATCGACCTGCACTGCCACTCCTGGTTTTCCGGCGACGGCGTGAGCAGCCCGGAGTCGCTCATCGCCTCCGCCAGGGCCAAAGGGCTGCACGGTTTCGCGCTCACCGACCACAACACCAGCGACGGCTGCCGCCACCTCCTCGAGCGCGGCCTGGCCCGCGAGGACGGCCAGCCCGTGGACGGCTTCCTCGTCATCCCCGGCAACGAGGTCTCCACCGCCGAGGGCCACCTCCTGTGCCTCGGCGTGCTGCTGCCAAACAACCTGAAAGGCACGCCCGCTGCGGAAGTCTGCCAGCTCGTCCACGACCTCGGCGGCCTCGCCATCCCGGCGCACCCGTACGACCTCTTCCGCGCCGGCATCCGCGAGGCGGTGCTCGACACGCTGGCGATCGACGGCCTCGAAGTCTTCAATTCTGCGACCACCCTCAAGCGCTACAACGAGCAGGCCCTCGCCTACGCCACCATGAAAAAGCTGCCCATGACCGCCGGCAGCGACGCCCACCACGAGGCGGCGGTCGGCACCGCCTTCACGATCCTGCACACCGACGACTTTTCCGTCCGCGGCATCCTCGGCCAAATCGCCCACGGCACCGAGCTAAACCAGCGCTACCTCAGCCGCCGCGACAAGCTCCGCAAGACCTGGAACAACTGGCTGCGCGTGCGCCGGAAGAAAACTCATCGGCCCGCAACCTAGCCGCCCTCCGTTGTCGGGTTGGCCGGAGTGTCCGGCTCCGCCCTGGGATGCAAAAGGCCGCGGGGCAGATGCGCCCGCGGCCTTTCGAAAATCGTTCAGCATGACCGCTATTGCTTCAGCATCACGTCCTTGAACTGCACCATCATCTGCGTGCCGGCGTGGAGTTGGAAAGCGAGGACGCCAGTCTTCGCGCCCGCCGCCGTTTCGTCCTTCACGCTCA
>JAYWEB010000240.1:0-10264 GCA_043779575.1 Chthoniobacter sp.
TCCCTTATTTTCTGGAATGGAAGGAGTGGCCACGCACCGCAGAGGCCTTCTAACGACAAACCCCCAGCGACCTCGTGGGTTGGCCGAATCTTCCGCGACAAATTCTTTGCGCCACCACGACCGGGCGTTACACTGCCGCCGCTCCGCCGCCCGATGCAGCACCGCCATCTCAATCATCAGGATTTCACCCTCGCTGCCGTGGACGACATCATCCGCCGCGGTGGCTCGCGGGACTGGGTGCTGCTGCGCCGCGCCGCGCACCGGGATGCCGCCGTGCTCGCGCGGGTTCAGCGGATCTGCGGGACCGCCGCCGCCAGCCCAGCACCAGAAGGCGCCCAACGACTCAACTTTTGGAGGAAGTATGCACGGCGACTCACTGCCAGCGTGGGATGAGGTGCTCTCCGCCGCAGCACGGCTCCAGTCGATGCTGCCCGGTGCCGTGCTCGTCGGCGGCACCGCTGCCGCAGTCTATGCAGGCCACCGGCAGTCACGCGATGCCGACCACGTCATCCCCGATTTGCGTTCCCGCTTCGATGCCATTCTCGCCGATCTCGAATCCGTCGCCGGCTGGCGCACCGCCCGCGTGAATCGTCCCGTGCTCATCCTCGGCAGCCTCGATGGCATCGAGACCGGCATCCGACAGTTGATCCGCGAAGCGCCGCTCGAAACTCGCGACATGGAAATCAGCGGCCAACACCTGCGCCTGCCCACCGAGGCCGAGATGCTGCGCATCAAAGCCGTGCTCGTCCTGAAACGAAACGCCACCCGCGACTATGTGGACCTCGCAGCCCTCACGCACCATTTGGGAATGCCGGCCGCCGTCGAAGCCCTGCGTCCCTTCGACCGCCTGTATCCCCAGCCTGCAGGCGCATCCGCCTTGCAACAGCTCGCCATCCAGCTCGCCACACCGCAGCCCTACGATCTGGAGGGCACTCGCCTCGCGGAATACAAAGGGCTGGACTCGCGCTGGCACGAGTGGAGCACCGTGGAAACCGTCACCTCCGACCTGGCGGCCGTGATTCTCGATCACATTCTGGATGCCGGGACGGATGATGCCCGGTGATCCACCTCAACTCCCGGCACCAGAAACTCACTCGAAGCCGGTCGAGATCCCCCTCGAAGATGGCACCATCCTCTCCTCGATTCCGATGCCCGAGGAAAGCCTCGCTCCCATCGCTGAACTTTTCCGCAATCGTTTTCTCCGAGTCCTCCGCGACGAAAATCACCTCAGCGCCCACAAGGCCACCGATCCCCGATAAAGTGTCGATCCCCGATAAAGTGTCTGTCCCTTTATACTCGTGGAGGAATTGGGTTTGGTTGAGGCTGGCGACTTCTGCGGCCTGGCCGAGGGTGACTTCGCCCGAAGTATAAAGGCCAATGGCGAGATGGAGCGCGGTCTGGCTGGGCGTGAGCGTCGATTCGAGCGGCTCGGGCAGGGTGATGTTCATGGCGGCGGGAAGGTATCGCGCATGGCCGCGGGCCGCAATTGCGCAAATGGGTTTGCGCTCTTCCTGGCGCTGGCGACGAGTGTGCCGGGGCCGGTTCGCGTGGCGCGGGTTTTCGCCTCGTTGATCAAGACGCAGCGGCGACCGTGCGCGTGGGCGCGTTCACGGCGACGGCGGAACTGCTGGGAGTTTGCTTTTGCGTCCGGCGGAATGTGGACGGTCGGGGCGCGGACCGGCGGCGGGATGCGGGGGTCTGTTTGTGAACCCAAACATCCCTCTGCAACAACTTTCCCTGCACCATCGCGGAATTCGACGCGTGCTTTCCGGGGCCACGGCTTTGTCCTGCTTCGACTCTTCTGCAAACATCCGGCAAGAACGAAATTATAGCTTCACTAGCTGACCACGGCTTCCTATTTTTCCCTACTTTTTCATAAAAGATTGGCACGCGAGCCGTCTTCGCAGAAGATGTGAACGAAGCATGAAAAATTGATTCATGGCAGATAGAAACGACCAGATTGCAAAGCGCCTGAATAGGCTCATTACGGAGAGCAAGATCGATCTCGCTACCCGCCTTGGACCCGCCGATTCCGATGACGGGCCGAAAAAACTCGATGGATGATGGTATGCTCATATTATGAACCGAAGCCAATTTCGCCTGCTTGTCTGTGTTGTTGCTTTTTTTGGATGCGGGCCAGCAAAACAAGTTTCATTAGCCGGAGCCAACGGAACGCCACAAATATCACCGGCTGCCCCGTCGGCCCAGATGACAGGGATCGACGAGCAGTTGGCGGCTGTCCGGAAGGTAGCCAAACAAGCGCGGGAAGCATTGGATGACGCGCGAAATGCGGAGAGTGCCCAGCCCGCAAATTCACCCGCGCGCGCAGCTTGGGCCAGAGCACGTTCTGCAGCCGCTCGAGCGGACGAGAAGTGGCAGCGAAAACTTGCAATTGCCGAGTTGGTCGGAGCGACAAATACGCTTGCCCAAGAGATGGTCTCTGATCCGAGCAACTGGAGAGCGAACGCACGGTCTGTAACGAAATTTGGAACACTGGCCCAAGACTTGGGCATCACTGACACCAAGGAGTTCAAGGAGTTCGACGAGGTGGCCCAGCAACTGGTCGCATTCGGCACTACTTGGATGTCGAAGATCGAAACCAGTCAGATGGACAAACTCGAGAGGGAGCTTTCAACCATCGCAAAAAAAGTTCAGCAATCAGGGACCCAAGCGACGCTTAGCACCAAGGTTTCGACCAATGGCATTGAGATCGGAGGGGGGGCAACGACCCGTGTGTCGAAAGACAGCAGCTTGGTGGATAACAAGCAGATCCAGACAGAGGCTTCGGCGGCTGTGAAGACATCGGTGGACAGCCTTGGGGTTTCTGAGGCGAACGATTTTGGCAAATTGTTCGCCAAAGCTCAAGCGGCGTACCGCGCTCTTCGGCTTACGTTGCGTCAGCAGTTTTGAAGCAAAGGCCTTCGGCGGCCCAAAGGCGGTTGCCATTGTTTCGCCTCAACCCAATACCTGCACTTCAAATTTCAGGATCCCAGTTTCGATTTGCACGTTGGCTCTCACTGGGCAGCGACAACTTTCATGCGAGGTGTCCTTGACAAAAGTGCGCTTATCAATGGATTAGGTTTCCATATGAAAAAGCAAATTCTCGTTCTTGGGGCGACATGTGTTCTCGTGGCTGCTTGTGAGCCAAAAGCAGATGGACCTATTACGTTGGAAAAAAAGGAAGCAATTCGTAAGGAAGGAATTATTGCGGCGAGGGCGGTAGCCGAAGAAAGGGCCGTACAATCAGCCAAAATGGTTGAAGAATCAGCCGAAAAGGTTGGAGAATCAGCCAAGGAGCCTGTCCAAAAGTTTCCTTCCACACAAAAAGCAGAGGAGAACAAGCGATAAAAGCGTAGCCGGGAGCTTTGCCGGCTCTTGGGCTGGGGAGAACGCTGTGAATCTTGCGGGTAGGCCGCGTGTGCCGACTTGCGTGCTGGTCGAACAGGGAAAAGGACTTGATCGAAATCAAAGTCAGGAACTCCTGAGCTTCCTCACGGCACATTACGCAGCGCGATGAGACGCTGGCCCGTGGCTGTTACCCAAGGTGCCGACAAGAAGTTTTGAGGTATGGGCCAACCCCAACCCCGCCGCGGCATTCGCCCCTCGTTCCCACGCTGAGCTTGAAACGATGGGAAAAAAGATTGGATCAATCAGTCAAGAAATGTAGCCTGCGTCCTATTCGCCTACTTAGCCGTGGCCTTCTCAACATCTCACCATGAAACCGACCAAATCCAAACCAGCTACCCTCCAAGCCATCCCCGCCAAAGCTGGCGGCCAGCTCTACATCGTCATCGCCGAAGCTCCAAAACTGCTATCCGGCGTCCGCAGCACCCCGGGGACCCGGGGCCGGGCGGCTGCGGGCGGCAGGGCTGCGGAGCTTGTCAACCAGCTACAAAGACTCGGCGAAACCGTTGGCGACACCTGCGCCGAAATGGTCGGTGCCGCCATCAAGCGGCTGAAGGACGTCCAGCCCGCCGAGTTGGAGATCGAATTCGGCGTCACCCTCGGCGGCGAGGCCGGCGTCCCCTTCGTCACCAAGGGCGAGGCCGAAGCTAGCTTCAAGATCACCGCCAAGTGGGTGCTAACACCCGCCAAGGGCTGAGACGGCCATGTGCGACTACCGCCGCGGCGAGTTGCTGGTCAGCCACGACCCCGAGGATCCCGCCGCCCGCGCGTTGATGCAGCGGCTGCGCGAAGGCGAGTGGAAAAGCCACGGCATCGACGTCGACGGCAACCTCGAGGAGCGGGTCAAACACCTCGACCTGGCGCTGCGCGAAGGCGTCCACCCTACTACCTATCTGCTGCGGGTGCCGCCCGGGCAGGAGGTCTTCAAGATGAACATCCTGCATTTTCACTACCAGCACGAGATGCTCAAAGCCGTCGCGCAAGGCGATTTCTGGGATGGTTGGGATGAAAGCCGCCGCACCTTGCTCATCTCCCCGAACCACCGCCTCAGCCCCGCCTTCGCTTTCGCCACCGCGCGGCACTGCAGCTACCGCCGCCTTGTCCAATCCCCCAAGAGCAGCGCGACGACGCGGAAAATCGCCATCCTCGACAGCGGCGTGGACGACCCCACTCGGTTCAATATCGCCGGCGTGTGCAACTTCACCGACGATGCCCTGCGCAGCGATGTGACCGACGACTATCCGCGCGAGCACGGCACTGCGGTGGCCGGGATCATCCGCGACCTCTGCCCGAAGGCTCCCCTAGTCATCTATAAAGTCGTTGATAGCCTCGGCGAAGCCAGCGAATGGGATACCATCGCCGCCCTCGCCGCCGACAGCGGTGCCGGCGTGATCAACGCCAGCCTCGAATTTGGCCTTGGCGACACGCATTGCCCCACCTGCGGGCGCGAACGCCACAGTTCCCGCTCCGCCGTCTTCCAGAAAATCCTCGAACAAGTCACGGCCAGCGGCGCGATCGTCGTCTGTGCCGCCGGCAACCAACACAAACCCGAGCTGAGCTACCCCGCGCGCTTTGGCTGTACGGTGGCCATCGTCGCCGTGCGGGAGAACCTCGACCTCGCCGACTTTACTAATACCGGCGATACCGACGAGGAGGGTAGCGCGCACTGCAACGTATTCGTCGCCCCTGGCGGCTACGATGATAGTGGCGGTGCTGCGCGCGAAGCCATAGGCACCGCCGGCAATGGCGACGAACTCTTTGGTACATCCTTCGCCGCTGCCTACGCCACCGCCGTTATCGCCCATGTGTGTGGCGTCGTGAAGCCAGGTGCGAGTGCGGATCAGATCCTCGTCCATCTGCGCAGCCAAGCCGACGCCACCTTGCCCGGCCATAGCGCGGCGACCCACGGCCACGGCCTCATCCAGCCCTGAGCCGCGTGGGGATGATTGTTAGGCAACATTTCTTGACTGATCACGACAGGGGGTCAGGTCAATAGTGGCCTTCCCGAAAGTGACCGGGCTTGGACGCCCGTCCGCCGGAGCGTAGGGCGAGTGTGGCAGCCACTCGCCCGACGCTCCCACAATGCCCTTCCGCAAAGCATAAAGGGACAGACACTTTATCGAAAAGGCGCTTGGCTTTTCTGCCTGTGCAGGCATTTTCACCCCGTGCGCCAGTCCCGTTTGAAAGCCCCGACCGACCATCCGGTCGCCTATTACCACTGTGTTTCCCGCATCGTGAACCGGGAGTTTGTCCTCGGCGACGCCGAGAAGGAGCAGTTTGGCCGGTTCCTGCGGCTCTATGAGGACTTCTGCGGCCTGCGGGTCGTGACCTTCTGCGTGATGAGCAATCATTTTCATGTGCTGGTAGAGGTGCCCCAGCGGCCGGTGGTGCTGCCGGACGATGAGCAATTGCTCGCGCGGCTCAAGCGCACCCACAGCACCGTGGGAGTCGGGACGATTCGGCAGCGGTTGGCGATGTTCCGCGCGGAGGGTGCCCACGCGGAGGCCGAGGCTTATCGGGAGACGTTCCTGGCCCGGATGTGGGATGTGAGCGCGTTCATGAAGACGCTCAAACAGCGGTTCACGCAATGGTTCAATCGCGAGCACGCCCGGAAGGGCACGCTGTGGGAGGAACGCTACCGGAGTGTGCTCGTGGAAGGAGCCGGCGAGGCGCTCGCAACGATGGCGGCCTACATCGATCTCAACCCCGTCCGTGCGGGGATGGTGGCCGACCCGAAGGACTATCGCTGGTGCGGCTATGCGGAGGCGGTGGCGGGAAAGCGGCGGGCGATGGCGGGTTTGAAGGTGCTGACGGATGCGTATCGGGGGCTTCCGGCGCTGGCGGGGTCGGTGCTGCGCGAATATCGGGCATGGCTGTTCGGCCAGGGCGAAGAAAGCGGTGTGGATGAGGGCGGGCGGGCGCGGCGGAAGGGTTTCGATCGGAAGCAGGTGGAGCAAGTCCTGGCGAAGAAGGGCAAACTGAGCCGGGAGGAAATGCTGCGCTGCCGCGTGCGCTATTTCACGGACGGTGCGGTGCTCGGCTCGAAGGAATTCGTCAACCAGATGTTCCAAGCCGAGCGGAAGCGTTTTGGCCCAAAGCGGCAGACCGGAGCGCGCCCGCTGCGGGGTGTGGAGGCCGGTTCGCTGCGCACGCTGCGCGATTTGCAGGTTTCGCGATTCGGCTGAGGGCGGTTGGCGGTGGGAAAATAGGCAGGGCTGGCCAGAGGTTTATCCACGGGCGGGCGGAGTTCCTGCTGATGGTTTTCCTCTCAATCGTGCGAGCCCGCCGCCCGCGCGCCGCACCACCTGCCTATGCCCCGCCGCCCACTTCTGCTCGAAACCTTCGAGGATCGCATCCTTTGCAGCGCCGCGCCCAACGTCACCCTCGCCGCGCCCGCCACGGCGAAGATCGGCGAAACCGTCAGCGTCACCGCGACCTTCGACAACACCGCCGGGACCAACGCCGGCTTCGCGCCCTACATCGACGTGGTGGTGGACAAGACCGGCGCGGACGGCAACGACGGCCTCACTTTCCAAGGCGCGACCTATCTCGGCGCGACGGTCACCTCCACGGTGCTGACCTTCGACGCGCTCGGCAACGCCACCCACCCGTACGCGAAAAATGCGTCCGGCAACGCGCTCGTAATCGCCGCGCCCTCCGGCTACGGCGCGGGCGATCAGCTCATCGTGCTCCAGCTTCCGTTCGGTTCCTTCACCCCGCAGCAGCCGGGCGCGGCGGTGAATCTGAGCTTCGCCATGAGCAACCTCGCGGACGTGGGCACGCCGCTCCAGCTCAGCGCGAAAGGCGGCTTCCAATACGGCAACGACGCGCTCGACAACCCGGCGACCGATCCTTCGATCGTCGATGCCAGCTACGCCAGCGCGAGCGTGACGCCATCGCTTTTCACCCTGACCAAAACCTACCTCGGCCCGGAGGACGAAACCGCGACCGGCCCGAACTATCTCCGCCAATATCAGATCGACGTGGACATCGCTCAGGGCCAGACGATCAGCAGCCTCGTCCTGTCGGATTTGCTGCCGGCGAACATGCAGTTTTTCACCGACGCCACGCATCTCGTGGAGGTTTTGAAAAACGGTGCCGCCACCGGCTCGACCTCCACGAGTACGCCGAGCACGACCACGCCGGGCGGCACGCTCGCGCGCACGCTGACCACGAGCGTCACCGGCGACGCCACGGGTGCGGCGGACGCCACGCTGCGCTTTTGGTACTACGTCCCGCGCATTGATTCCTCGAGCGCCGTCATCGTCAACGCGACCAGCGGCAACGACGCCACCGCGCTGAACAACGCCTCGACCAGCGGCTCGTGGACGCCGCTCGACGGCCGCGACGGCTCGGGCATCGCCGTTTCGCTCAACCCCGCCGGCGCGGAGCACACGCTCACCGCGAAATCCATCGCCACGCAAAAGAGCGTCGCCACCGTCAACGACACCGGCGCGGCGGGCGCGACGCCTGGTGACACGCTCGAATACACGATCCTAGTCCAGGTCTCGGATTACTTCGCGTTCCAAAACCTCACGCTCACCGACCTCTTTTCCGACGGCCAGCGGCTCGACGGCACCTTCACGCCCACCTTCACTTTCACCGAGCACGGCACGACCTCCGCGGCCGCGGTTTTCAACGCCACCAACTACACCTCGACGCTCAACGCCGACAACAATCCCGCCACACCCGCGACCGACGGCTCGACGACCATCGCTTTCAACCTCTCCGCCGAAATGGTCACCCGCGGCTTCGACGCCAAGCTCCTCGGCGGCGGCCTCCCGAATGGCGGCACCGGCGCCGGCCCGCTGCCGAACAACCCCGCGCTCCCCTTCGGCGCGACCACTGCGACGATCACTTTCCGCACGATCATCCAGGACAAATTCAGCGACACCTACCCCAGCGGCGACGCCGACGTAAACGCGCGTGACGTGCTGACCAACGACGTCACCGTCAACGGCGATCTGCTCCAGGTGAACAACGTCACCACGCTCACCGGCCAGAGCGAGGCGGACACTTCCACGGCCTCCGTCGCGATCGTGAATACGACCGTCGCGAAGACCATCTACGCGGTGAACGGCGTCGCGCCCGTCATCGGTGCGAACGGCGTGGTGCTGATCTCGCCGGGCGACAGCGTGACCTACCGGCTGACTTTCACCGTGCCCACCGGCGACGTGGAAAATCTCACGCTCGCGGACTACCTGCCGCTCCCCGTTTTCGACGCCACCACGGTCACGACATTCCAGGACGTGATCAGCGCCGGGGCGCCCGCCGCCGGCTTCGCAAAATTCGGCCCCGGCGAAACGCTCCGCGCCGCGCACGGCAGCGCGCCGACCATCGCCGCGAACGCCGCGCAAAACACCGTCACCTTCAACTACGGCACGACCAACGACCCCACGAACACGGCGCGCATCGTGGACCTCCTCTTCACCGTCACCGCGAGCAACGCACCGTTTGCCGACGGGCTTTTTCTCACGAACCAGGTCCGCGTTTCCGAAAACAACACGCAGCAGCCGGCGACGACCGTGACCTCCGACGCGATCATCCAGGTACAGCTCCAGGAGCCAGCGGTCGCGGCCATTCGGAAAGGCGTGGTCGGCTATGAAACGACCGGGCTGACCCTCGGCGGGATCGCGTTCGCCGATCCGGGCGCGGCCTCCACTTTCACCGGCACTGTCGCGAACAACACGCAAGCCGCCGCCATCGGCGCGAGCAATCTGCTCGGGCTGGCCGATGCGGGCGACACCGTGCGCTACGCCATCGTCCTGCAAAACTCGGGGAGCAGCGATGCCTTCGACGTGGCGATCAGCGACCGGGTGCCGGCGGATTACGTCCTGCCCGGAGCCATCGCCGGCCTGAATCTCACCGTGCGCCACGGCGACGGCACGCTCGTGAATCCGGCGGATTACGTGACGACTTACAACAACGCCACGGGCGCGTTCACCGTCACCTTCACGGACAACTACGCCGCCGGAAACACCGGCTCCGAAGTGCGGCCGGGCGTGCTCAGCCGCGGCTACGCTGCGGAGACGGGCGCGGCGGTGACGAACGGCTCGAACACGCTCGTCATCACGTATGACGTGACTTTGCAAACGGGCACGCCGCAGACGCGCTCGACGATCACGAACACCGCCGCGCTCACGAACTACGCGGGCGCGGACGGCGGCGCCGATTTCACCACCACCGACCCGACCGACACCGCCGCCGTGCAGCTCGTCGCGCCGACGATGACCAAAGTGCTGACCGGCACCGAAATCACCACCGGCAACAACAGCGCCACGCAAGCCGTGGTCGGCGAACTCGCGACTTACACGCTGACCATCACCGTGCCCGACGGCACCACGCCCGCCGCGCAAATCGCCGACACCCTCGACGCGGGGCTGGCCTTTGTGGATGTCCTCAGCGTCACGCTTTCCGGCGGCGTGGCGACGGCGAATGTGATCGGCACCGGGACCGCGCCGGGCAACGTGACGATCGGCGGCAGCGGGCGGAATCTGACCTTCAATTTCGGCACGATCACCAACGCCAACGACAGCGGCGCGGCGGAGACGATCACCATCGTCTATCGCGCCGTGGTGCTCGATCTCCTCGGCGTGCAAAGCAGCACGACGCTGAAAAATTCCGCCGTCTTCTCCGCGCAATTCACCGACCAGCCCGGCGGCGTGCCGCAGAGCTACAGCCTCGCCGCGGTGTCCGCGAACAACCTCACCGTCATCGAGCCCGCGCTCGCCGTGACGAAAGGCGTGGGCAGCTCCATCGGCGGACCTTTCAACGCCACGCTGACCGGCGTGGATGCGGGCGACGCGGTCTTTTACCAAATCCAAATCACCAACGCGGGCGGCCAGCCCACCGCGTTCGA
>JAYWEB010000241.1:0-10250 GCA_043779575.1 Chthoniobacter sp.
TACGCGCAGGTCGGCATCAATCTCGAAGACTGCCTCATCGACCGCCAGCGCTGTGGCCAGCTCAGCCGCGCGGCGGGTGCGGCGGCGCGGGAGCTGAGCGAACTGGCGCGCACCTTTCTGCGGAAATCGGACGGCCGCCTGCACATCGGCATCTACTACTCGCGCTGGCTCATCGAGCAGCTCGAGCGCAACGACCCGCGCAAAGGACTGAACGACGCAAACATTCGTTCGCTCATCGCCTTCGTCGAAGAGATCAACCACGCGCTCCACGCCGCGCTCCAGTTTCAACGCGGCAAGCACGAGATCGCCACCGAGGATTTCGCGCGCAATCTCGAACTCCAGGCGCAGGTCGATACCTACCTCGTGCTGCTGCTCTTCGTCGCCTTTTTCCGCAAGACGCAGAAAGTCTCCCGCACTGACCGCCGCTGGCTGCGCTTTCACCTTTTCGCGCAGCAGGCTCCCCTCGCCTACGCCGATCACAACCTGCGCGGACGCTACTTGGAAACCGGGGAGCTGGCCGCGCGTTACACCCGCTTTCTCGATGCGCTGAACGGTGCCCGCCGCGTGGACGAAATCCGCATTTTCCACGCCCTCGACTATGCGGCGAAAAAGCAGCGCATCCTCGCGCTCATGGATGCGCCGCGCCCGCCAGAAGGGTAGGGGGAGTGGGCGCCGCGGTGGCAGTGGATGGAGCGTGCGGCGGTCAGCCGGAACCGCCACACCTCAGCTCCACATGAAGCTCTCGATCGCGTCCATGTCGTGCAGCACGTCGGCCCAGCAGGCTTCCACCGCTGGCAGCGAGAGCTGGAGCTGATCGAGTGCGAATGGGTGCAGCCCGGCTTTGAAATCCTCCCAGGACTTGGAACCTGCATGCACTTTGGCGCACTGGTTGGCCACGTGGACGAGGTTGGCCAGGCCCGGCCCGTCGAACTCCGGCGCATGATGAAAACGCACCCCTTGGGCGATTTCTGCCGGGAGATTCCAGCGCTCAAGGATCAGGCCGCCGATCTCCGCGTGATCCGCGCCGAGGACTTCCAGTTCCGCGTCGGCCCGCTCGATCTGGCGATCCGCGCTGAGCTGCAAAATGCGTGTCGTGTCCGCGCTGGGCGCGGAATTGATGACCATTTTTCCAATATCGTGGAGCAGGCCCGCCGTAAAAGTGAGGTCGGGGTCCCAACGCCTGCTTTCGCAGTAGGAACTGAGATAGCGACAAGCCAGCGCGGTCTGCACGGAGTGGCGCCAGACGGCGTTCGGATCGGGGCAGTAGGCCGTCTTGCGCACCGCCAGCAGGCGTCCCACGGTGATGGACATCGCCTTTTCCGCGATCACGCCATTGCCGATGCGGAGCACTGCTTCGCGCAGCGACGAGACGCTGCGTCCGCGGAAAATCACGGAGTTGCAGAGCCGGAGGATCGTCGCCGTGAGGGAGGGATCGAGACTCACGAGATCGACCAGCGCCTCGCAAGTGTAGTCAGGACCGCGAGTGAGCATGAAAACCTGAAATGCCACGGGTGGCGCGACCGTGATCGACTGCGTGCTGTCCACGAGCGCTTCGGCAGTGCTCCGCCGCTGCTCAAAAGTCGGAGAGTTCGCGGTCATTTCGAGGCCGATGGGTGTCATAGCGGACATTCTCTAGCAAATGGCGAGCCCAGTTTGGCGCGGAGTTTTACTCAGGTGAAAACGCGTACGGAGGGGCGGTGAATGTGTCCACGAGATGCCCGCGTCGGCCCGCTCATGCGCAAAAACTTCTGTTTCGTGAACACGTCCCCCGCTACATGTCCACGCCGTGCCCACATTTGACCGCGCCAAGCCATACAACGAACTCCCGTTCCTCCCGCCCGCCGCGCATCTCGAAACACCTGCCGTGCTCAAAGCCGCCATCCGCGCCAGCCGCAGTCTTGCGGAGCTGAAAGGCCGCACGCGGACGGTGCCGAACGCCTCGATCCTGCTCAACACCATCGCCATCCAGGAGGCGCGGGCGAGTTCCGAGATCGAGAACATCTTCACCACCAGCGACGAGCTGTATCGCGGCCTGAGCGCCGATTCGCCGGAAGTCAGCCCGCACGCCAAGGAGGTGCTGCATTACAACGAAGCCCTCTGGCACGGAGCCCACGCCCTGCGCGACCACCGCCCGCTTTCCGCCGAACTCACCATCGAGATCGTCCGCATGATCAAGGCCGACGTGCCCGGCATCCGCGCGCATCCCGGGGCGGATCTGAAAAACCGCGCCACCGGCGAGGTCGTCTATACCCCGCCCGACGGCGCACCACGCATCCGCGCCCTGCTCAAAAACCTCGAACAGTTCATCAACACCACCGAGGACGACCTCGACCCGCTCGTGAAGCTCGCCGTGCTCCACTACCAGTTCGAGGCCATCCACCCCTTCTCCGATGGCAACGGCCGCACCGGGCGCATCCTGCTCATCCTTTTCCTCCTCCAGCAGCGCCTGCTCGAGCAGCCCATCCTTTTCCTCAGCCGCTACATCATCGAAAACAAAAGCCACTACTACCGCCACCTCCGCGACGTGACCGAGACCGGCGCCTGGGAGCCGTGGATTCTCTACGTCCTCCGCGCCGTCGAGACCACCGCCGAGACGACCGTGCTAAAAATCGAAGCCATCGGCGACCTCCTCACCCGCCTCGTCGAGGAAGGCCGGCTCAAGCTGCCCAAGCGCACCTTTTCCAAGGAACTCATCGAGCAGCTCTTCGTCCGCCCCTACTGCAAAATCCGCCACCTCGATGAAGCCGGCCTCGGCAACCGCGTCTCCGCCTCCCGCTACCTCCACGACCTCGCCGCCGCCGGCCTCGTGGCCAAAGTGAAAGCGGGAAAGGAAATCCTCTTCGTCAATGAGCGGCTGGTAAAGCTGCTGGCGAACTGAGCGGGGGACGTGGAAGAAAAGTGGGTGCCAACCATGCGAGCATTGCGCGTAACATTGCCGCTTTCATCTTCAACCCGAGAAGAATAGCTTCTCCAAAATCTGCGCGCCCAATTCGGCACGAGGAGTTAAAAACTATGAAAACCAAACAGTTTCTTTCTGCGAGCGCCGCCGCGTTCTGCGCCTTCACAATCCTCCCCGTTCGCGTCCATGCGACTGCGATTGCCTACAATGTTACCGTCCTCGATGCCTTAGCTCGTGACACCTACTCCGAAGGCATCAATGCCTCTGGGCAGGTTACGGGCTCTGCGGGTAGCCTGCCCGGTCATTATGCGGCAGTGTGGACAGGGACAACGGTGACAAGCCTCGACGGGCCCGGTGGGCTGCCTTCGCAAGGATTCAGCATCAACGCCTCCGGGCAGGTCGCTGGCGTTGTCACGGGGACCGATCTTGGGGGCTACCTCCATGCGGTGCGGTGGATTGGCACGACTCCCACCGATCTCGGTACCCTCGGTGGCACCAACAGCCAAGCTCGTAGTATCAACGACGCAGGGCAAGTCGTGGGTTGGTCCACTCTCACTGGCGACGCTGCTGTTCACGCAGTGCTATGGAACGGCACTGCACCTACCGACCTGGGCACCCTCGGTGGAAGGGACAGCTATGCCTGGGGCATCAACACTACCGGCCAGATCACGGGAAAATCAGACGCCGCTGGTAACGCTGACATCTATGCGGTGCGATGGACAGGGACGACGCCGACAATCCTCAGCACCCTCGGGGGTAGGGAAAGCGATGGCCGCAGCATCAATGCCTCTGGGCAAGTCGCGGGATATTCGGCCATCGCGGGCGCCGGGCTTTCGTTTCATGCTGTGCTGTGGACGGGCACGACTCCCACCGATCTCGGCACCCTCGGTGGCACCAACAGCTATGGTTACGGAATCAATGCCTCGGGTGATGTGATCGGCATGTCTGATGTAAGTGTCGGCAGCACTTTCGCACATGGGTTCATCTTCACCGGCGGAACGATGTATGACTTGAACACTCTGCTCGTGCCTGGCTCCGGCGTCACCGATGTCCAGTTAAGCTCAACTGGCAACTGCATCAACGACAGCGGCCAGATAGCCGCGTTCGGCACCATCAGCGGCCAAAGCGCCCACCTCCTCCTCACTCCCACGCCCGAGCCCGCGAGCGCAGTGCTGCTCCTCGGCGGCGCAGCACTGCTCGGCCTGCGTCGGCGTCGATAGCGTTTGGTTAGGTTGCAAAGACACGTCTCGTGACAATCCTTGAAACACTTCGGCGGAAGATTGCGCCGGAGTTGAACCTTCTTTACACGGTTCCGCCTCACTCGGTAGGCGACATAATTGATTGCGGGTGGTCGTGCCGGGAGCACGCTCTTCATGTTCGCGTCCTGTGTGCTTTGTTTGGTGTTTCAGGCGATTTGTGTTTTGGCGAGTTTATGGTGGATTCGGCGTTCCTTCCGCGCATTACATCAGGCGGAGCCGGAGATTGCCATGCGTGGTGCCGCGTCAAGGATGTTATCCCGGTTGATCTTAGCATGACCTTCGCTCACTACGGAATTAAGCCTCAGTTGGATGGCCCCGTATTTGGCGCCGGAAAGAATGGAGACTACGCCATCGTTTATCGACGCGCCGAAGAACCTCTCGGACAGAGGCCGCAGGTTCCGCATTGCATCATCTTCCGGGAGCACAAGACCGTTGACCACGCTCCTGATGCTCTCACTCAGAACCCGTATCTTTTCATTTATCCTCCCGCCCACTCCAACCAAACCAACTGGGATGCCATGTTTGGGCCAGAGATTTACGCCCGGATAACTGCTCACTGTTTTGCTGTGGCTACTCGCAAAGCAAACCCACTGTCTCGCGCCATGAACAGCCAAGGTGCTATTCGCTGGATTTCTAACAACTATCCATCCGCTACGAATGAGATCATTAGCAAACTTACCAATGCGACCTAACTGTTCCCCCTCGTACCGAAGCTCCAGCTTCGGCACGCGCTTGGGAGCGAAGTTGCACTTCGCAGGGCGGGGGTGTCTGCTCGCCCGCCCTCCAACCCCCGCTGTCCCCATCCGCCTCCTCGGCGGGTGGGAATCGGTGCCCGCTCCGCCCGCCGACCCGCCCTCCGCGCGAAGTGCAGCTTCGCCCGCAAGTGCGGTCCCAAGCTGGAGCTTGGGACCGAGGAGAAAAAACCTCGCAGACGCAAGAGAAAGGAGCGGCTGGAGGCGAAGCGATCATTTGGTTTTTGCCGCAATCCGTGGTAAATCCCGGCGTCCATGCGCCAGATTCGCCCGACCATCGATGAACTCAAGAAGCGCTACTCGTCCGCCATGGCGCGGCGCAAGATGACCGAGCGCCGCCACGCCGCGCGCCCCAGCGATTACAGAGTCGTCAAGACACCCGACAACTCCGAGTCGTGGCTGCCGCACCCGCCGCGCACGTTGGCTGAGTGCATGTGGATTTCCGATCAAATCGCGAAGGAAGTGGAAAAATGGGGGCCAAAATCTCAGCCGACATCTTCGTAACCCAGCTCGCGCAGCATCACCGCGTGCTGATGCTCGGGGGCATGGCCGTGATTGCGCATGGATTCAGCCGGAAGACGAAAGACGTGGATGTGTGGCTGGAGCCGACGGAATCGGCAGCCACATGGGCGGCAGCGTTGTCCGCCGCGACGGCGGCTTTTGCGACGGCACGGTTCTGGTCCCTGGCGCAGAAGCGGGATTTGAGCGCCCAAGAGATCGCGGGTGAAGCGAGCGATTTCGGAGTGGTGCGTGTCTCGGGATTTGACCGCGACATTGATGTGTTTCGGAGGCCGAACGAATTGGAACTGGAGGATTTCGAGGAGGTCTGGGCGGCGGCGAAACCGATGGAGGACGGAACGCGCCTGCCCAGCGAACCGCATCTCCTGGTGACCAAGGCGAATACGGGCCGCGCGCACGACTTTCAGGATCAGCTTTTTCTCGAAGGCCGCGTAAAGACGCGCTACCGCGAGCGTCTGCCGGTGTGCGATGCGGCAGAGGCGCGCGCGTTGATCGAGCGCTTTCTCGATCCCGAGGTGCTCGCCTTCGCACTCGAAAATCCCGAGGCCGAAGTGCGCGCGATGGCGCTCGCGCATCTGCGCGAGTTCGAGGCGGAAGGCGACCCGTATTCGCGCGACATCCTCGCCGCGTGGCGGACGAAAAACCCGACTCCCGGGTAGGGTGGGCGTCCCGCCCGCCGGTTCGGGCATCCTGCCCGAACGCACTTCCCGTGATGCGCACAGGCGACAGCGATCGGAAAGTTCGGTTCCGCGGGACGCGAAACCCGGCAGGCGAGACGCCCACCCTACCCGGGACATTCCTGCGGCCATGGCCAAGGTTTGTTTTGAAAACGCGCGGAACTGCGCCACGGTCTGCGCGCCCATGTTTCCTGCCCTCGCCCTCCGCATCCTCCGCACGACTGATCCGCGGTTGCTGGGGAAGTTCGCGTGGAATTTCGGGGTGAAGGGGCTGCTGTCGGTGGAGAAGTTCAAGCGGCGGATCAAGCGCGGCGAATACTTCCCGCCGTTCCTTTACCTCTCGATCCTCAATAGCTGCAACCTGCGCTGCCAGGGCTGCTGGGTGGATGTGGAGGCGGAGCGCGTGCAGATCGATCTGGAAACGCTGAACCGCACGATCAACGACGCGAAGGCGCACGGGAACGCGTTCTTCGGCATCCTCGGCGGCGAGCCGTTCATGCACCCGGAGCTGCTCGACCTGCTCGCGGCGCATCCGGACGCGTATTTCCAAGTATTCACGAACGGGCAGTTCATCACCGACAAAATCGCGAAGCGGCTGCGGCAGATTGGCAACGCCACGCCGCTCATTTCCATCGAAGGCCGCGAGATCGTGAGCGACGAGCGCCGCGGCAAAAAAGAGGTCTTCGCGCGGACCCTGCGCGGGCTCGATGCGTGTCTGCGGGAGAAAATTCTCACCGGCGTGGCGACGAGCGTGTGCCAGACAAATATTGACGACCTCTGCACCGAGTCGTGGTTGCGCGAGCTGATCGCGCGCGGCGTGCATTACTGCTGGTTTCACACGTATCGCCCGGTCGGGCCGAAGATGAACACGCAGCTCGCGCTCACGCCCGCGCAGCTCGTGCGCGTGCGCCGTTTCGTGGTCGAGATGCGCGCGAAGGTGCCCATCGCGATCATCGACGCCTACTACGACGGCGAGGGCAAGGCCCTCTGCCCGATGAGCACCGGCATCTCGCACCACGTGAACCCACGCGGCGACATTGAGCCGTGCCCGATCATCCAATTCGCCACGGAAAACATCCGCGACCCGCGCGGCGTCTTCGCCACCATGCGCGACAGCACTTTCCTCAAAGACTTCCGCGAGCTGAGCGCCCAGCACACCCGCGGCTGCGTGGTGCTGGAGCGGCCCGATTTGGTCAAAGACCTCGTCGTCAAACACGGCGCGCGCGACACCACCATGCGCGGCACCGCGATGGCCGAACTCGAGGCGATGGAGCCGCGCTTTTCGCAGTGGCTCCCCGGCGAGGAAATCCCCGAGCAGCACTGGATGTATCGCTGGTCGAAAAAATGGTGGTTCAACGACTTCGACGCCTACGCGAATGTGGCGCACGACGCGGAGGCGAAGGCGCGCGCATTGCAGGCGAAGCTCGTGGAGGTGTAGCGCCCGCGGGATGGAAAAAAATCCAGCCTCTACCGGCGCGGACAAATCCTTGCGCTCCCGCCCGTGCTTACGCTGAATTCGCAGCCCTTCATTCCAATGCTCATGCGCCTGCTTCTTCTCGTTCTTCTCGCCACTGGCGCTTGCACCCGGGCCGCCGACCTCCCGGCGGCCGAGACGCAGGCGCTGATGAAATCCCTCCAGGAGCATCGTGCGAAATTCCCCACTTTGACCGCCGATTTCACCGAGCAGAAAACCACGCATCTGCTCACCAAGCCGCTGACCAGCGAAGGAACCCTCTCGTTCCAAGTGCCGAATAAGTTCCGCCGCGAGGTCAAAGGCAGCAGCCCCAGCCTCACCGTGAGCGACGGCACCAAGCTCTGGATTTACTATCCGGCCTTCAATGAGGCCGAGCTTTACACGCTGGGCCAGCGCCAGTTCTTCGACGACTCGATCGCCGCGCTCACCGCCGGGCTCAATTTCCAGAACGTCGAAAAGTTTTACACCTACACCGCCGCGCGCGAGGCCGACGGCTACCGGCTCGCCCTCACGCCCCGCACCGGCGGGCTGCGGAGGATGGTCAAAGAACTCGCCGTCTTCGTGGATGCCGACTTCAAAATTCAGCGAACCGAAACGACCCTCCCGAAAGGCGATCGCCTCGTCACGACCTACAAAAACCAGCGCCCCGCCGCGCTCGCCGCCGGCAGCTTCGACTTCACCCCGCCCGCCGACGCCCGCATTTCCCAGCCCCTCGGGAAATGAGGCCGCTGGCCTGCGGATCGGCGCGATCCGCCCGGCAAAAAGTCATTTACAAGCCGCACCGCATCCATAGCTTCTGCCCTCCCATTTTGCCTTATGGTGTAACGGTAGCACAAACGACTCTGAATCGTTTTGTCTAGGTTCAAATCCTAGTAAGGCAGCCCTTCCGCGGACGCGGATTCCGGCTAGTGCTGCGCCACTTTTTTCGCGCGATGAAAGGCGTCCAGCGACTTTTTCTCCTGCCCCACTTTGGCGTAGAGAATCGCCAGATGCTGCCACGCTTCCGTGAAGCCGGGATCAATCTTCACCGATTCCTGAAAGGCCGTGATGGCCTCATCGTCCTTCCCCGCTTCCATGCAAAATTGCCCGCGCGAAAAGGCCTCGCCCACACGCTCGACAGTGCTCATGCCCGGCAGTTCCGGTTCGATGATCGGCAAACCTCCCGGCGCCACCGCTCCCGGATTCGCCCCTGGAGGCGGACCCGGCAGGCGGACCAGCTCGGCCTTTTTCGCCAGCGCCACCTGGACCGAAGTCCCCGGCGGCGTGTGGGAGCATGCGACCAAGCCGAAGACGAGCGGGAGTAGCGCGGAGAAAGGACGGAGTTTCATGGCGGAAAAAGGGTCGCTAGTCCTTTAGCACGATCTCTGCCGCCGCCGCGATGTTTCTTGCGCCCCGGCACGCTCGACACCCCGGCGGACAGCCGTTCTACTCCCCGAGCCATGCCCGGACGCACCCTCGCCAAACCTTTCGCCATCGCCGGTTTCCTCCTCGCGGAAACCTACATGCTTTTCACCGTGCTCGGCCCCACCAGCCGCGAGACCCATCCGCTGCCCATCCCTGTGCCCGAGACCGTCGCCGTGGAGCCAGGCGCACCGGTGCCGCTGGGGGCGAAAGTTACGCGCGCCCTGATCGGCGCGCTTTTCTTCGGACCGTTTGGAGCCATCGCCGGCACCGGTCTCGGGTTGCTCGCCAGCGGTTTGCGCGGCGACTTTCGCCGGAAAGACGATCGCCCGTAGCTACTCCCGGCCGCGGCGTCCGGCCTCAGCGCAGCTTGCGATCCACTTCCCGGATCGCCGCGTGGAGCGCCTCGATCGTGAACGGCTTGTAGAGCACCGTGGCGTGGATTCGCTCGAAAAAATACTGCACCTTGGGGTCGCTTTTGTACCCCGTGATGAAAATGAACCGCAGCCGCGCCGCCGGCCGCACGCGCGTCACCGCCCAGTAAAACATCTCGCCGCCCAGCTTCGGCATCATCATGTCGCAGATGATCAGGTCAAACGTGTCCTTCATCACCGCGCGGAGGCCGTCCACGCCGTTGGGCGCCTCCGTCACCGCATGGCTGCTCGAGACCAGCGAGAGGCGGATCACGTCGCGAAAATCCTCGTCGTCATCGAGCAGCAGGATTTTGAGTTGCGCGCCTTTGGCACCGGGCAGCGATCCCTCGGGCGGCGCGGGGAGTGCGCCCGGCTGGGTCTCCGCCGCCGCTGGCGTGGCATAGCTCTCGGCATCCACATCCAGCGCCGAGCCGGCGGCGCGGTCGTCCCGATACGAGATCGCGCGGGGTGGCAAAGTGCAGGTCATTGCGCCTACCGACAAGCAGCGCGGATGCCATCGGCCGTCCCGCTCCCGGCGGCATCGGGATTGCCGCCGCCCTCCCCGCGTCCTAAAACGCCCCGATGCCAGCCACGCCCGCCGTCCACCGCCGACCACGCCCCGCCACCCAGCACCACGTCTGGCGGAAACTCAGCGCCGCCCAGTGGGAAGACGCCTGGTGGGATCGGCTCGCCGGGGTGCGCGACCGCCTCGCCATCACCGAGCTGGCCGGGGCCAAAACCATCCGCCTCGAAGCCTTCGCGCTCACCCGGACGCAGGCCGAAAAACTCCGCCGCGCGTTTGGCGGCTCGGTCCGCGTGCAGCAGGCGCCGCGCGCCCCGAGCGCGGAAACGCGGG
>JAYWEB010000242.1:0-4124 GCA_043779575.1 Chthoniobacter sp.
TGCGCTTCATCCGCGGCAACTCCGGCGGCCACATCACCTCGTTCTTCTACTCGCACACCGGCCAATTCCTGCCGGAGTGCGCGGAGTGCGCGGGAGCCCCGGTGCTCGACGGCTGGCACATCCCCTCGGTCTCCGCGCCGCCGGGCACGGGCCTTTTTTTCAGCGAACGCGGCGGCCGTCTCACCGCCACGATCGCCTGGCGCGAGGGCGCAGTCAGCGCCGACGAAATCGCGCTGCTGCGCGCGACGCTGCGGGAGGATTTGCTCGGCGTATGAAGTGCGATGTGCTCGTCCTCGGCGGCGGCGGCGCGGGCCTCGCAGCGGCGGTTTCCGCGGCCCGGATGGGCGCGCACACCGTGCTCGTGGAGCGCCACGGGGCGCTCGGCGGCATGGCCACGGCGGCGCTCGTCCACTCGATCTGCGGGCTGTATCTGCTGCGCGACGAACCCGGCGCGGTGCTCGCGCACCGCGGTCTGCCCGCGGAATTCGCCGCGCGCCTGATCCGCTCCGGCGCGGCGGCGGGTCCGGTGCGGATGGGCCGTCTCGAGGTGCTGCCCCATTCGCCGCCCGGCCTGGCTGGGGTGGCCGACGACCTCGCGGGCGAATGTGCCAGCCTCGAAGTGCGGCTCCACACCGAGTGCCTCGCCGTGCGCGGCGCGGGCCGGGTGGAAAGCGTGGAGCTTGCCACGCGCGGGCAGCGCGCCACCCTCGCCCCGCGCGCCGTCGTGGAGGCCAGCGGCGACGCCGCGCTCGTCACCCTCGCCGGCCTCGCCACCGACCAGGCTCCGGCCGACCGGCTCCAGCGGCCCGCCTTCATTTTCGCGCTGCACACGGTGGCAGTCGCCGCGCTCGACGAAGCCGGGCGCATCCGCCTCGCGCATCAGCTCGCCGCCGCGGTCGCCGCCGGGCTGCTCGCGCCGGGCAGCCTCGGCGCGCAGCTCCGCGCCACGGGCCGCGGCTCGGAAGTCTATGTGACCGTGGACCTCGCCGGCGGGCCGGATTTCGATCCCACCGACCCCGCGCAACTCGCCGCACTGGAGCGCGAGGGCCGCCGTCTCGCCACGCAGCTCACCGCCTTTCTCCGCGCGCACCACGCCGCGTTTCGCCACGCGGAACTCGCCGCGTTTCCCACCCGCGTGGGCCTGCGGGAAAGCCGGCGCGTGCGCGGACGGGCGGTCGTGACCGGTGCGGATGTGCGGCACGGCACGGAGCGCGCGGACGCCGTGGCGCTCGGCACCTGGCCCATCGAACTGCGCGAGCGGGCGACCGGTCCGCGCTGGCATTTTCCCGACGCGAACCGCCCGACGCAGATCCCGCTCGACGCACTGCGCGCCGCGGGTGCGGAGAATGTGTGGGCCGCCGGCCGCTGCCTTTCCTGCGACCACGAGGCGCAGGCGGCGCTGCGCGTGATCGGCACCTGCCTCGCCACCGGCGAGGCCGCGGGCGTGGCCGCCGCGCTCCAGGCGGATGGCTGCGCCGAACCCACCCCGGCGGCGATCCGCGCGGCCATCGAATCTGCCGGGAGGACGCATGCCGCCGAATGTCGCTGACCTGATCGCCGCCCGCGCCGCGGCGCATCCGGCGCACGCCGCGCTCGTGCAGCGCGGCGCGAGCGTGAGCTTCGGCGAGCTGCTCGCCCGCGCTGACACCATCGCCGCCCGGCTGCGCGCGCTGCTCGGCCCGGTCGCCGCGCCGCGCGTCGGCCTCTTTTGCCCGAACGGCGCGGACTACGTGGCGCTCGCGCTCGGCATCCTGCGCGCGGGCGGCTGCCTCATTCCCGTGGCCACCGAACTCGCGCCGCCCGAGCGCGCCGCGCAGGTCGCCCTGACCGCGCCGCACCTCGTCATCGCCGCCGGGCCGCAGCCCTGGCTGCCGGGTCCGGGCACGCCGGAGGAAAGCGCGGGCGTGCGCTGGCAGTGGGCGCGCGGGACGGCGTCCGCAGCTTTTCCCGAAGACCGTCTGGCCGCGCTCGCTCCGGCCTTCGTGCGCTTTTCCTCCGGCACCACCGGCGCGAGCAAAGGCGTGGTGCTCGGCCACGCCACGCTGCTCGCGCGCATCCGCTCGGCGAACCGCCGGCTCGGCATCACCGCCGCCGACCGCGTGCTCTGGACGCTGCCGATGGCGCATCATTTCGCCGTCTCCATCGTGCTCTATCTCGTCGAGGGCGCGACGACCGTGCTGGAGGATTCGCACCTCGCCGCCGACGTGCTCGCGACCGCGCGCGCGTGCGGCGCGACCGTCATCTACGGCTCGCCGTTTCACCACGCGCTGCTCGCCGCGGAGGAATCCGGGCGCGACTGGCCGACGCTGCGGCTGGCCGTTTCCACCGCCGCACGGCTCAGCGCGGAGACGGCGTCCGCGTTCCACCGGCGCTTCGGCGTGCCGCTCGCGCAGGGGCTCGGGATCATCGAAGCCGGGCTGCCGCTGCTGAACACCGACGCTGCGAAACCGCGCAGCGTCGGGCGGCCCGATGACGTGGAGGTGCGGCTGCGCGACGGTGAACTGCTGCTGCGCGGGCCGGGGTTCTTCGACGCGTATCTCGCGCCGTGGCGCGAACGCGCGGAGGTTCTGGAGGACGGCTGGTTCGCGACCGGCGACCTCGCGAGCTGCGACGCGGACGGGCACGTTTTTTTGCGCGGGCGCGCGAAGTCGGTGATCAACGTCGGCGGCATGAAATTTTTCCCCGAAGAGATCGAGGCGGTGCTGGACGCGCATCCCGCGGTGCTCGCCAGCCGGGTGCGCGGCGAGCCGCATCCGCGCTGGGAGATGATCGCCAGCGCGGAAATCATCGCGCGCGATCCGGGGAAACCGCCGTCCGCGGCTGCGCTCGCGCGCCACTGCCGCGCGGAACTCGCCGGTTACAAAGTCCCGCTGCGGTTTGCAATGGTGGCCGCGCTGCCGCGGACGGCGAACGGAAAACTGCGCCGATGAGCAGCGGCGAAACCGCAGTGCGGGCGCGGCTCCCGCGCCATTTTCGCGGGCGCTGGCTACAAGGCTACGCGCGCGGCAAGCTGCGGAGCGATCCCGTCTATCGCGCCTCGTTTGCGCTCCTCGGCGCGTCGGCACTCCCGCTGCTGGACGTCGGCTGCGGCCTCGGGCTGCACGCCTTTTACCTCCGCGAGCGCGGCTACACGGCCCCGATCCTCGGGCTCGATGTGGATGCGAAAAAGATCGCCGCCGGGCAGGCGGTCGCGGCGGCGCACTATCCCGGCGTGACCCTGCGGACGGGCGACGGCGCGGCGCTGCCGGAATTTTCCGGGCACGTCAGCCTGCTCGATGTGCTGCACTACTTTTCTCCGGCGGCGCAGACCGCGCTGCTCGCGGGCCTCGCGCGGCGCACCGCGCCCGGCGGCTGGTGCATCATCCGCACCACCCCGCGCGACGGGAGCTGGCGCTTCCGGGCGACGCAGGCGCTGGAAGGTTTCGCGCGCGGGATCGCGTGGATGACCCGGCCGGCCCTCGCGTTTCCCACCCTCGCTGGGATCGCGCGGGAGTTTCCCGCGGCAGAGTTCACGCACGACGTGCGGCCGCTGTGGGGCAAGACGCCGTTCAATAGCTGGCTGCTGGCGTTCCAACGGCGCTGACGAAGCGCGCCAGTGCGGTCTGCGCGGAACATTCGCCGAGTGCGATCAAGGCGCGCGCCTCCGCCGGCCAGGGCTGGCGGGCCGGCGCGGTGATCGGCAGGCCGAGGCGCGGCCGAGGGGTCACGGTTTCGATGGCCGCGATGACCTTCCCGTTGCGGCGCGCGAGTTCGAGTTTCCAGCGGAGCAACTCGTCCGAGGTGAGCTGATGCCCGGCAAACATCGCCGCGGGAAAATTCAGCCGCGCGGGCTCCAAGCGCGCCCGGACCATCTCCTCGTGCAGCAGGTTGTGCGTGACGAGGTGCGTGATCTCGGGGTCGTCGATCCATTGCTCGACGGGCACGACGCTGCCGAGCCCGCCGTCCCACAGCAGCTCGCCCTCCATCCGGCGCGGCGCGAGGAAACCGGGCAGCGCGCAGCTCGCGAGGATCGTCTCCACGAGCGGGCCGCGGTCGCGCAGTTCGACGGAGTGCGTGCGGAAATTGGTGACCGCGAGATGCAGCCGGGCCGCCGGGCAATCCTCGATCCGCCGGTCGCCGACGAG
>JAYWEB010000243.1:0-4111 GCA_043779575.1 Chthoniobacter sp.
CCTCCGCCCACTCGGAACTCCGCTCAGGATGACGGATGCGCTTTCGCCGCCGCGCAGGCGGGCGGCGGAAATTTCCGTTGTCACCTTTGCACCGCTCGGCTACATGCCTCGCCAACTTATGAAGCGCCTCATCCTTCCCTCGACTCTCGCCGCCACGCTCGCGCTGTTTAGCGCCTGCGAATCCACCCAGCGCCAAACGCGCAAAGATCCGGGTGGTTTTCACCAAACCCAAACCACGCCGGAAAAGCCGCGGCCGGATGTGGATGACGAGAAGCCCGCCAGGCCGGACAAGCCCGACAAGCCTGAGCGGGCGGAAAAACATTCGCCCGACGAGACCGTGGTCAAGCCGATCCCCGAGCCCGTGAAGCAGGTCGGCGAGGTGCCGTACGGCAAATCGGTCCCCGGCAAGCCCGGCTTCGTCACCAGCCCTCACGGCGGGAGCGGCTACATCGACGCCCGCGGCTTTCCGCCCGGCACTGAGGTGAAGGACCCGTATTCCGGCAAGACCTTCCTCGTCCCGTAAAGCGCGACTTTCGCTGACTCCTTCAGCCCGGCCCGCAAGCCCTCGCGCCTGCGGGCCGGGCATTTTTTTTCCACCAGATGAAATCGCTCGCCATCCTCGGCCCCGGCCTGCTCGGCGGCTCCCTCGCGCTCGCCGCGCGGCGGCTGGGCGGCTGGCGCGTGGCGCTCTGGGCGCGGCGCGCGGAGGCGGTGGCCGAGATCGAGGCGCTGGGTATCGCCGACGCGGTCTCGACGGATTTGCGCGGGATCGTGGCGGGTGCGGACATCGTGATTCTGTGCGTGCCGGTCGGGGCCATGCCGGCGCTGGCGCGCGAAATCGCGGACGCCATTGCGCCGCGGACGATCGTCACCGATGTCGGCAGCGTGAAGGCGGCGGTGGTGGCGGAACTGGGGGAGATTTTCCGCGGGCGCGGGCGCTTTGTCGGGAGCCACCCGATGGCCGGCTCCGAGCAGACCGGCCTCCGCGGGGCGCGGGCGGAGCTGTTTGAGGGCGCTGCCTGCATCCTCACGCCGGACGCCGCTGCCGATCCCGCGGCGGTCGCGGAGTTGCGCGCCTTTTGGCAGACGCTCGGCTGCCGCGTGCTCGAAGTCGCGCCCGCCGAGCACGATGAAATCGTGGCGCTGGTCAGCCATCTCCCACATCTCCTCGCGGCCACGCTCGTGCAGACCGTCGGCGTGGAAAACGCGCGCGCTTTCGACTTCAGCGGTCCCGGTTTCCGCGACACCACCCGCGTGGCGGCCGGTCCGCCGGCGATGTGGGCGGAGATTTTGCGCACGAACCGCCAGGCCGTCCGCAAATCCGCCGAAGCGCTGATTGAAAAGCTGCGCGGAATCCTCACACTGCTCGACCGCGAACAGCCCATGACCGAATTTCTCACCGAAGCCAAAACGCAGCGCGACCGCCTGCGGCCCCTGAAATAACCGATGTCCGACTGGAAAATCCGCCGCGCCCCCACGATTCAAACCGAACTCGAAGTCCCCGGCGACAAGAGCATTTCCCACCGCGCCGTGATGCTCGCGGCGCTGAGCAATGGGCCGTGCGTGATCAAGGGCTTCCTCCCGAGCGAGGACTG
The DNA here is from genome assembly GCA_043779575.1 of Chthoniobacter sp. Taxonomy (GTDB): domain Bacteria; phylum Verrucomicrobiota; class Verrucomicrobiia; order Chthoniobacterales; family Chthoniobacteraceae; genus Chthoniobacter. Next base: position 1,596 of record JAYWEB010000243.1, read on the forward strand.
CATGGCCACCGTCGGCGCGCTGCGGGCGCTCGGCGTGACCATCGAGTTTGCGGACGAAACCACGCTGATCGTCCACGGCACGCGCCGCGTTTTCACCGCGCCGACGGGCGAAATTGACTGCGGCAATTCCGGCACGACGATGCGCCTCATGGCTGGCATCCTTGCGGGGCAGCCCTTTCGCAGCCGGCTCGTGGGCGATGCCTCGCTCTCGAAGCGGCCCATGCGCCGGGTCATCGAGCCGCTCACCAAGATGGGCGCGAAGATCACCGCCGAGGGCAAGGACGGCCGCCCGCCGCTCGTCATCGAAGGCGGCAAACTCCAACCGCTGCAATACGTGAGCCCGGTGGCCAGCGCGCAGGTGAAAAGCGCCGTGCTGCTCGCGGGGATGTTTGCCAAAGGCAAGACCAGCGTGACCGAGCCCACGCAGAGCCGCGACCACACCGAGCGGATGCTCGAATACTTTCTCGTCCGCCCGCAGAAGCAGGGCCTCACGGTTGCGATCTTTGGCGAGCAGATGCCCGAGTCCCGCGAGTTCCGCGTGCCCGGCGACATCTCCAGCGCCGCCTTCTGGCTGGTGGCCGCCGCCGCGCAGCCGCGCTCCCGTTTGCTCGTGAAAAACGTGGGCCTCAATGAAACCCGCAGCGGCGTGCTGGCCGTCCTCGTCCGCATGGGCGCGGCCATCCGCGAGGTCATCGACCAACCGCAAGCCGAGCCGATCGGGGTCATCGACATCCAGGGCGCGCGCCTCAAAGGCACCGAGATCAAGGGCGCGGAAATCCCCAACGTCATCGACGAAATCCCCATCCTCGCCGTCGCCGCCGCGCTCGCCCACGGCAAGACCATCATCTCCGACGCCTCCGAGCTGCGGGTGAAAGAGACCGACCGGCTCGCCGCCGTCGCGATGAATCTGCGGCTCATGGGCGCGCAGGTCGCCGAGACCCAGGACGGGCTCGAAATCATCGGCGGCACCCCGCTGCACGGCGCGCGGCTCGACAGCTTCGGCGACCACCGCATCGCCATGGCCTTCGCCGTCGCCGGGATGTTTGCCGAGGGGGAAACGACGATCACCGGGACCGCGTGCGTGAACACCTCGTATCCGAATTTCTACGCGACGCTGGAGAGCCTGCTCAAACAGCCGACCGAGGCGCAGACCCGCGTCATCACCTCGCTCCCCACCCGCTGAACTGTGAGCGCGCACCTCGTCATCGCCATCGATGGACCGGCCGCCTCCGGCAAAAGCAGCGTCGCCCGCGCGCTCGCCCGCCGGCTCGGCTTTGTCTATGTGAACACCGGCGCCATGTATCGCGCCATCACCTGGCTCGCCGTGTCGCAAGGCGTCCCCACCGCCGACGCCGCGCGCGTGCAGCAGCTCCTTCATGGCACCGAGATCGTCTGCGGCCTCGCGGACGGCGAATCCACCATCCTCCTCGACGGCCTCGACCCCACGCCGCACCTCGTTTCCGATGAGGTGAACGCGAACGTCTCCGCCATCGCCACCATCCCCGAAGTGCGCCGCGTCCTCGTGGAAAAACAGCGCGCCTACGCCGCCGACCACGACATCGTCATGGAAGGCCGCGACATCGGCTCCGCCGTCTTTCCCGAAACGCCCTACAAGTTTTATATCGACGCCTCCCCCGAAGTCCGCGCCCGCCGCCGTGCCGGCCAGGGCCTCACGGATTCCGTCGCCGCGCGCGACAAAGTGGATTCCACCCGCCGCACCTCGCCGCTCATCATCGCCGAAGACGCCCACGTCATCGACAGCTCCAACCTCACCATCGACGGCGTGGCCGGCGAGATCGTGGGGAGGCTGAAGATGAAAGGGCTCACGCTCAACGAGGCGTGGGAAAGGCTGAAGGCGGAATCCTGAATCCTGATCCAGCCCGCGCCGCGGTCTTCATCCTTCCTACTTCATCCTTCATCCTTTTCCCCCGTGGGCGTTCACTACCAGTGCTTCTACCGCCTCGCGGAGTTCCTCGCCCGGACGTGCTTCGACTTCCGCGTGGTGAACCGCGAGCGCATCATCGAGGAGGGCGGCGCCATCCTCGCCATGAACCACGAGAGCTACCTCGACCCGCCGCTCGCCGGCATCGCCTGCCGCCGCGAAATCCACTACCTCGCCCGCCGGACACTGCTCGACTGGCCCGTGCTCGGCCCCATTTTGCCCAAGCTGAACGTCGTCCCCGTCGATCAGGATCGCGCCGACATGAGCGCGCTCAAGACCATCATCAAACTCATCCGCGCCGGCCACTCGACCGTCATCTTTCCCGAAGGCTCCCGCACCCTCGACGGCGACTTCCTGCCCGCGCTCCCCGGCCTCGGCCTCGTCATCGCCAAAACCCTCGCGCCCGTCGTGCCGATGCGCATCTTCGGCGCGCGCGACGCCTTCCCGCGCGGCGGCAGACCGCGCCTTTTCACGCCCATCACCCTCGTCGTCGGCGAGCCCATTTTTTTCACCAAAGCCGACCTCACCGCCACCGGGCGCGACCTCTACCAGCAGCTCAGCGAGCGCGTCATGC
>JAYWEB010000244.1:0-4109 GCA_043779575.1 Chthoniobacter sp.
AAGCTCGGCGCGACGGATTTCGGCTACCGCATCGCGCGGCAGTTCGGGCTGCGGGTCACGGACATCCGCCCCGGCCTCGTGCCGCTCACCTTCACCGCCGAAGACAAGCCGCTGCATGAATTGAGCGGCCTCTCCGTGCCCGTCGCCGCGCGCCACGGCGGCGGCGAGTTTCGCGAAAACCTGCTCTTCACCCATCGCGGCCTCAGTGGGCCGGCGATCCTGCAAATCTCCTCCTACTGGCGCGAGGGCGAGACGTTGCACTTCGACCTGCTGCCGGGGGAAAACGCGGACGCCCTCATCGCCCGCGCGCGTGCGCAAAACACCGACCTCGCCACCGCGCTCGCCGCGCACTGGCCGCGCCGTTTTGCCGAAGCCTGGTGTGCCCGCCACGCCCCCGCCAAGCCGCTCCGCCACTGCAAAGCCCGCGAACTCGCCGATCTCGCCACGCTCCTCCGCGCGTGGCCGCTGCGCTTCTCCGGCACCGAAGGCTACCCCAAGGCCGAAGTCACCCTCGGCGGCGTGGACACCCGCGAGCTTTCCTCGAAGACGATGGAAGCGCGCCGTGTCCCCGGCCTCTTTTTCATCGGCGAAGTCACCGATGTCACCGGCTGGCTCGGCGGCTACAATTTCCAGTGGGCCTGGGCCTCCGGCCACGCCGCGGGGCAGGCGGTGTGAGGGAGGAAGGAGGAAGGATGAGGGAGGAAGGAGGAAGGATGAAGGATGAGGGATGAAGGATGAGGGATGAGGGATGAGGATGAATTGACGCAGCGGTCTTTTCTCATACCTCATCCTTCGCACCCTCCGCCCATGCCTCGCCCAAATTACACCACCGCCGTCGCCGCCGTCGCCGCGATCTACGCCGAATTGGCCACGCGACCGATTGAGCGGGGGTGCGTCGCGCGGACGGAGTGCTGCCGTTTCAAGCTGACGGGCAAGACGCCGTATCTCACCAAAGGCGAGGCGCTGGTGGCGGCCCAGGCGTGGCGGGCCACCGGACGCACGCGCCTGCCGGAGAGCCCGGATGGCGCGTGCCCGCTGCTCGATCGGGCCACCGGGCGCTGCCGGATTTACGCAGGCCGTCCCTTTGGCTGCCGCACGCACTTTTGCGCCGCCGCGGGCGGACCCTACGCGCGGCGCGAAGTCGTGGACCTCATCCACCGCCTCGAAGACCTCGACCGCAGCCTCGGCGGCGACGGTGCGCTGCCGCTGCCCGCGGCCGTGGAGCGGGCGCTCGCCGAACGCCCGTAACTTCATCGGTCGAAACTCTCTGGCGGTTCGGAAGAGCGAATCATCATTGGTGTCGGGCTCGTGTGCGCTGGACACGCCGCGCGAGCCGCGTATATGAAGTCAGCCCGGCAGGCCGCGCCTCAGGCGCCGATCAGGAACCGCCTGCCAGAGTGCCACGCCGGCATAGCTCAGTTGGTAGAGCAGCTGATTTGTAATCAGCAGGTCATCGGTTCGAATCCGATTGCCGGCTCCCGCTTGGAATCCTTTTTGGATAAGGGTTTGCCAGTGATGCACCTTTCGTAAGCCTTCGCGCATTTTTCTTTGCTTGGACACTTTCCGGGTTCCAAGTCCCGCTCGGCAGCGCCCATGCTCTCCACCCACCACGCCCATTCCCGCCGCTAACTCCCGCGCGTGCATCGCCCTCACAGCCGCGATGCCGCGCCTTGACGCTCGCCAGCCGCTCGCGTGGCGTCATGTCTTTGACCTCAGCTTTCTCCGTCAGTTCGCCAGCGAGCCTAGCATCGGCGAGCAGGATGGCCACGAGGGCTCCGGGCTTCACCGTCTTGCTTCTTGCTGCCGCCGCCAGCATCTCTCGCCGCTCCTGCATGGTCAGGGTGGGGGCTGTTGCGCTTGCCGCCTGCAATGCGGCTATGCGGGCGCGAATCCCATCAACCTCGGTCCGAACACGTCGGCCTTCTTGCCCGCCCCGTAAATGGCGCGATAGGCCGCGGTCGCGCTCGCGCCCGTTGCCACGCGCTGCGCGAAAAGTTCATGCTTGGGTTTAAGGGGCGCGTTCATGCTCCATTCGTCAATGCTGCCGTTCGCGGCTGCTCCAGCGCCATGCCCGCCCGCCGATACTCTATGCTTTGCTGCTTCGCGGCCATGAGCCGGGCACGCTCATCCTCCGTCAGCACATACCCACTCACGGCAGTCGCATGCACCGTCACGGCATCGCCCCTCAATTCACCCGCCAGCCGCGCATCGAGTTCAATGGCGCGCATCCGATCCTTCACGTCGAGCTTGCGCGCGGTGGCGAAGACGTGAAGCAATTCGCGCTTCTTCGCCAAGGCCAGCACGACCTTGCCCGCTGTTCTCGCGGCAGTCTTCGCCTCCTCCACTGCGCTTGCTCCCGCCGCCTGCTTCCGCAGCTCCGTCACCCTTGACGAAACCTCAACACGCCTAAACAACCGCGATGCCGCCGCCTCGGCACTCGCGCCCTTGGCACCGTAGATCGCCCGGTATGCCGCTGCCGCGCTCTCACCCGAAGCAGCCCGTTGCGCGAATTGTTCCCAGCGGGCGTTGTTGAGGATCGTCATGGTGCGGGGCGTGTAGCAGGCTGCCAGCGCCCGGTAAAGACAGTATGCTACGTGTGCGTAGCATTTGGATTATCGCCAACGTCGCGCGCATCGCCGCTCCGCCTGACAGTCCAGATTTTGCCCCCGCCGCCGCCGACATTGCTTTTGCGACGCCCTTCCCGTTCCCTCTCCCCCAGACCCCGGCATGTCCACCCGCTTCTTCACCGACGACGGCGAAAACACCCTGCTGGAAAAATTCGCGGGCGTCTTCGCGCACAATCCCGACACCGAGTGGCTCGATGCTCTCGTTGGCTACCTCCGCACGTCGGGTTATTTCGCCATCCGGCCTCACGTTGAAAAAGTGCCGCATGTCCGCATCCTTGTCGGCATCAACACGGATGCGTTAATGGCCGACTATCATCGGCGTGGCATTCTCTTTCTCGCAGACCCGACAAAGGCGGTTGAGGCTTTCAAAGACAGCCTCCGCGAAGACATCCAGCGTACCGCCTATCCGCCGGAAGTGGTGAAAGGAATCCTGCAATTTGTGGACGACGTGGTGACGAAGAAAATCGAGCTGCGCGCGCATCCCACCAAGGGGATCATCCACGCCAAGCTCTACATCTTCCGACCGAAAGGCTTCAACGAACACAAGCCCGGCTCATACCATCTTTCTAAATTAACATGACACCTGTGTTTTGGGCGAAGCGTTTAGTTGAACCTGCAACCAGTCCCGGCCAATTAAGCTGAGGACAGAGCCCGGATCGTCCCAAAACCTCCGCAGGGTGGCCTTCATCCCGGCGCGGAGGGTGGCGACGGTGGCGTAGATCCGGTTGGCGATGTCGTCTTTCACGATGTCCCAGAGCTGTTCGCATGGGTTCAACTCGGGCGAATAGGGCGGGAGGTCGATGATTCGCACCCGTGCAGGCAGCCGTGCGGCGCCGTCCCGGAGGTGAAAGTCGGCCTGGTCCCGGAGGAGGACATGGACGGCTTGCGCGTCGGTCGCCGCGAGGTCGCGCAGGTAGCCCTCGTCCCAATCCAAGCTCACTCCCGGCACATGGGCAAAGTGCGCCTCGTCCATCATCCACACCTTCACCCGGCTTCCGGCCGCAAGTCCGAGGGCTGCGAGCTTTTCCCCCAGCGCGTCTTTGAACTTCTGCTCCGCTCCTGGCTTTTTCTTGGAGTGATACCATCTCTCACAAATAATCGGACTGGCGGCAGAGACGACGGAATGACGGAATGACGATCTCCATTCCGTCATTTGGCAGAATTCCGTCACTCCGTTTCTCCCAAAAACAGTCCGTTTAATGGTGAGAGTTGGTATCAGGGCTCGTAGGCCGATCCCCGGTTCGGGCGGGCGGGTGGGTTGGCTTTTTTGCTCATCGCCCGGGACTACACAGAAATTCACCGGCGCGATTGGGCGACCGACCCGGCGGGGTAGGCGCGGAATCTATTTCACCGAAAACCGATGCACCGTGGTGCTGCGAAAGGTCTGGCCGGGGCGCAGGACGGTGCTGGGGAAGGCGGGCTGATTGGGGGAGTCCGGGTAGTGCTGGGTCTCGAGGCAGAAGGCAGAGTTCTTTTTGTAAA
>JAYWEB010000245.1:0-10202 GCA_043779575.1 Chthoniobacter sp.
GCTGATCCCAGTGGATGAGCGTAAAGATGCCGCAGCGCGGGCCGCTGAGCGCGATGCTCTGGAGCCGTTTCGCGGCGCTTTCGCTGAAGTTCGCGGGGAAGTCCGCGATGACGAGGAAGAGGTATTTTTCGGCGACGCTGCCGGCCTTTTCGTTGTACTCGGTGATCGTGCTGTACTCGTTGCGGAGATACATCTGGATGACCTTCTCGATGTGCTCGGCCAGCTCGGCGAGGCGCTCCTCGATCTGGTCGCGCTGGGTCCAGATGCGGCGGTTGATGAGCGCCTCTTCGAAGTCGGCGAGGTGCATGAGGCCGGCGAAGTTTTTGCCCAACCCGACGGGGTCGATGATCGTGAAAGCGATCTTGCCCGGCGGCGTGGTCGCGAGCAGGCGGAGGATGATGTTGTCGAGCGCGCCGATGACCGCGGGGCCGCCGGATTCCTGAGTCTCGAAAAGCAGCGAGCCGTGGTCGGGGTAGGTGAGCGCGAGCGGGATGGAAAGCTGCGGCGGGCCGGGCAGCGCGAGCCGCGGATCCTGTGGGAGCGCGCTTTCGCTCAGGTCCAGGTCGAGGTGGCCGAACTTCGTGGCGGGCAGAAATTCCGTCGGCGGCGTCCACGTTTCCGCGAGCTGCGGAGTCCACGCGGGGAAGGCCGCGTCGGTCGCCGCGCGCATCTCGCCGAGGTCGCGGTAGAGCGGAGTGATGGCGCTCCGCCATTCGGTTTCGAGCTGCGTCCAGCGCGCCGATTCGTCGGCGTCGTGCGCGGTGATCTCGGCGTCGTGCGCGGTCGCGAGCTGCTGCGTTTGCGCGGCGGCGGTGCTTTCGATCTCGGCCAAACGCGCGGCTTGATCCCCGGCGAGGCGTGCGAGTTTCGGCCGGGAAAAGGAAGCGATCTTCCCGAAGAGGCGCGGCGTCTGCGTCTCGATCTTCTCCCGCGCGGCGGCTGCGAATTCCGCCTCGATGTCGTCCGTGCGATTCCACTGCTCCACGATGGCCGCGGACGTTTGCGCAAACTCCGCCTGGCTGCGGGCGCGCGCCCGCGTGTTGCGGGCTTCCGCCGCGGCGGTCGCGGCGGCGTGGAGCTGGCTGGCTGCCGTGAGCGCCTGCGCGCACGCGGTGGCGGAGGGCCGGGCCGATCCCGCGCCGAGATACTGGAGCAGGCAAACCGCGCCGATCAGCACCACGATCCCGCCGCCGGCCATGCCAAACGCCGTGGCCGTGGCCCCGAACCCAAAGGCCAGCGCCATTCCCGAGGCGAAGAGGAAGGGGATGAGCAGCGCGGGCGGAGCGACGCTGAAAAGGCGCGGCAGCGGAAAACGCCGGAACGCCGCGAGCTGCTCCTGCGCGGTCGCGAGCTGCGTCTCGATCTCCGCGCAAAGCTGCTCCTCATCACCGGCGCCGTCCGCCGTGAAGCGGGGCCGGCGCAGCATCCGCTGAAAACCGGGATAGCCCGCGAAGGACTTCCGCGCCGTGCGGTCGAGCGTGGCGAAACGCGCGCTTTGCTCCGCGAGGCGTGCCTTGAGTTCCGCCAGCGTTTTGTCCGCCGCCTGCTGATCCGCCGTCTGCTTTCGCTCGGCGCGAAACTGCCGCATCTGGAGGTCGCCCATCCAGCGCTCCTTCGCCTCCTGCGCCCGCTTCGGGAGATTGCGCAGCCCGGTGGTTTTCAGCCGCTGCACGCGCTCGCGCCGGCCCTCGTAGAGCGCGGCGATGCGTGCCTCCGTGGCCGCGAAATGCTCCGTCGTCTCGGTGGTCTGCGCGGCGCGCCTGCCCGCAATTTTCTCCATGGCGTCGCGATGCTGGCGCAGCGCGGTGCCGCGCCGGCCGCGGGTGTCGCGCAGGAGCGTTTCCTCGCGTTTGGCAAAGTCCGCGGCCGTCCGCTGCAATGCGCCGAGCAGCGTGAGCGCGCGGCTCACGCGGAGGTCCGGGCGGTCACTCACAGTCGTGCCTCACTTTCTTCAGCAGCGTGCCGATTTCCTCCATCACGCCCAGCGCGCGGCCCACGTCGTTGGGGAGAGATTCGAGATATTTGCGCTCGAATTCCTGACTCTTCACGTCGTGCCAGTGCGCCTTGGTTTCCTGCCAGCGGACTGCGAGTTCTTTCAATGCGCCGGAGAGATTTCCCGAGCTGCCTTGGGTGCTCATAAAGGCGTGGTGGATTCGGCGGCGGGCGGCGGCGCTTCCATGTAGGCGTCGAGCGTGCGCTGGGCCTGGACGAGAAAGGCGATGGCGTCGGGCAGCTCGAAGTCGAGATACTGCCGCAGGCTTTCGAGCCGCTTCACGAGCGGACCGGCGGCGCTGTCGAAGTCGCGGTTCCAGCGCTTCACGTTGCGCAGTTTTCCCTCCGCCTCATCGAGCGCGGCGCGCGCCTTGCGGACGGCCGCCTGCTGCACGGTGAGGTTGTCGCGCAGGCCGGAGAGCTTGGCCCCGAGCAGCTCCTGCTCGGCCTGGCCGAGCGCCTTGTGCCGCTGGCGCACCTGGCCCTCCCAATGAAACCGCTGGTCGTGCTGGAGCCACATTCGCGTGCGCCGCACGTCGTCGCCCACATCGTCGATCGAGCGCCGCGCTTTGGTCAGAAAAATGATCAGCGCCGAGCGCAGCGACTCCAGCGCGTCGATCGAGGTGACTCGGACTTGGTTCGCCATGCGTCAGCGCTGGCTGAGGTAGTCCTCGATGCGCTGCGCCTTGCGGAGCAGGTAGGGCGTGTGCTTTTCCGAGACCTCGACGAACTTTTTCAGCACCTTCATCGTGGTCAGAAACTCGTCGCCGAATTTGTCCGCCTCCTGGTCCTGCCACGAGCTGCCGAGCGCCGCGAACCGCGCCTGCAACGAGCCGGCCCTGGCCTGCACGTCGTTGTTGAAACGCTTCAGTTCCGTCGCGAAACGGCGGACCTCATCGGGATCCATGATTGCCTGGGCCATAGTTTTTTGGGGTTGGGAAAGTGGGAGGGCGGGTGAGGGGATGCGCCGCTGGTCTTAGCCCACGCCGCGCCCGCCGGGCGAGAGAAAGTAGCGGGCACGGGTGACATTTCAATCGGCGGCCCGCGGCGGACGTAGCGCAAGCCTCCGGCTTGCCGTATCGCGGGCGTCCCGCCTGCCTCAGAGTGCGCTGCGGAAGACGTTGCCGAAGTGCGATGCGCCTTCCGCGACCGCCGTGTGGCAAGCGGGACGCATGCGATACGGTGCTGGCGGCTCCGTTCAGAATGACCGTGCGGAGTTTGTCACCGCCCGGCATCCCCGCTAGGCTCGCGCCATGACCACCGCCGCAGCACTCGATCCGCATCTGACCATGAGCGCGCTGCTCCAGCGCTACCCCGGCGCGCAGCGCGCGCTCTTTCGCCGCTACCACATCGGCGGCTGCGCGAGCTGCGGCTTTCAGCCCGCGGAGACGCTGGCCGAGGTGTGCGCGCGGAATGAAAACCTGCCGGTCGAGGAGGTGGTCGCCCACATCCTCGCGAGCCACGGGGAGGACGAAAAAATCCTGATCGCACCCGCCGACCTCGCCGCCGCGCTGAAAGGCGACCCGCAGGCCAAGCTCATCGACATCCGCACGCGCGAGGAGTTCGACGCCGTGCATATCGAAGGCGCGATCTTTTTCTCCCAGGAGCTGATGCAGGAAATCCTCGTCCGCTGGGACCGCGCCGCGCTCCTCGCCCTGATCGACCACACCGGCGCGCGCAGCATGGATGCGGCGGCGTATTTCGCCGGCCACGGCTTTGGCCACGTGCGCGCGGTGCGCGGCGGGATCGATGCCTGGAGCCGGGAAGTGGACCCCGCGCTGCCGCGCTACGCGCTGGAATGAGCGGGCCTGGTGGGCGGAATTGGGCCTTGGCAAAATGGGGTGCGGGAAAATAGAACGCTGCTCCTGACATGCGTATCCTCCGCCACTCCGATGCTGATTTTTCCACCGCGCTCGCCACGCTGAAACGGCACGCCGAGGCTTCTCCGCAGGTGCGCGAGACGGTGGCGAAAGTGCTGCACGCCGTGCGCACGGAGGGCGACTCGGCGCTGCTGGAATTCACCGAGCGCTTTGGCGGGCCGCGGCTGACGGCGCAGCAATTGCGCGTGACGGGCCGGGCCAGGGTCGCGCCAGCCACGAGGGACGCGCTGGTGATCGCGCGGGCCAACGTGCTCGCTTTCGCCCGCAAAAGTCTGCGCGCAAGCTGGACGATGAAGAACGCGCAGGGCGGGGCGGTGGGCGAGCGTTTCGATCCGTTCCGGCGGGTGGGCATTTATGTGCCGGGCGGGACGGCGCCGCTGGTCTCGACGGCGGTGATGACGGTGACGCTGGCCGCGGCGGCGGGCGTGCCGGAGATCGTGGTCACGACGCCGAGCGGGGCGGATGGAAAGGTGAACGACGCGCTGCGGTTCGCGCTGGAATTTTGCGGCGCGACGGAGATCTACCGCGCGGGCGGCGCGCAGGCGGTGGCGGCGCTGGCGTATGGCACGGAGACGATCGCGCCGGTGCAGAAAATCTTTGGTCCGGGCAACGCGTATGTGGTGGAGGCGAAGCGGCAGGTCTTCGGCCAGGTGGCGATCGATCTGCTGCCGGGGCCGAGCGAAATCCTGGTCCTGGCCGATGCCAGCGCGAACCCCGCGTGGATCGCCGCCGACCTGCTCGCGCAGGCCGAGCACGGGACGGGGAGCGCGATCCTTTTCGTGACCAACTCCGCGAAGCTGCTCAAGGCCGTGGAGGCGCAGCTCGCCGCGCAGCTCGCGACGCTTTCCCGGCAGGAGCAGCTCGCCGGCGTGCTGGCCGACGGCTGCGCGCTGATCCTCGTGAAAACGCTGCGCGAGGCGGTGGCGATCGCCAATGACTTCGCGCCGGAGCACGTCTCGGTGGTGACGAAGGAGGACGAGAAAATCGCCGCGCAATTGTCCACCTCGGGCGCGATTTTCCTCGGCGGCTACTCGCCGGTCGCGGCGGGCGATTTCCTCGCCGGCCCCAGCCACACGCTGCCCACCGGCGGCGCGGGCCGCAGCTTTCCGGGGCTGACCGTCGATATGTTTCAGCGGCGCACGAGCATCGTGCAACTCAGCGCGCAGGCGCTCCGAAAGTCCGTCCCGACGATTGCGAAGTTCAGCGAAATCGAGGGGCTCGACGCGCACGGGCGCAGCGCTGCGATCCGTTTCGAGTGAGGCGCCGGCGGGGTGAAAAACGGGCGCGAAAAAGCGCTTGCAATCAACAGCGGGGCCACGCATTTTCCGCCCCTCGCAAACGGGGAGTTAGCTCAGTTGGTAGAGCGCCGCAATGGCATTGCGGAGGTCAGGGGTTCGAACCCCCTACTCTCCATATTTTTTGAAAATACCCGCTGGACGGCGGGCGGTTTTGCGCCGGCCGGCCGGCCCGGAAATCCGCTGCCAAGATTTCGCTTTCCTTGCCGGGCCGTTCGGCTTGGATGCGCGCTTTCCCGCATCCGCCATGTTCTCCATTTTCGCCTCGAAGCACGTCAAACAAGGTCGCCAGTTTGTGAAGGACGCGCGCAAGCTGTTGGCCTACAAGCGCGACCTGTGGAGCGCGGCGCAGGTGGGCGACTTCGAGGGTGGAATCAACCGGCTGGAACGGGCGTGCGGGGCCGGGGAGGCCGGCGGCATCGAGGGTGCGGTCAAGGCGCTCGACGAGCAGTGCGGGAAGTATCTGCCGCCGCCGCAGGACGCGGGCTGGCGGGAAAACTGCGAGGTTTTTCTCGTGGCGATCGTGGTGGCGCTGGGGGTGCGGACGTATTTTCTCCAGCCATTCACGATCCCGACCGGCTCGATGTGGCCGACGCTCAATGGCATCATGGGCCACCCAACGCCGGACGAGCCGCCGAATTTTGCGGTGCAGGTTTTCGATCAGGCGGTGCGGGGGCGCGGGTGGGTGAATACGGTGGCGAAGGACGATGAAACGATCATCGGCATGGAGGAGCAGGCGCGCTTTCGCTTTCTCAGCTACACGAAGGTGCAAACGGACAAAAACACCTACACGATTCACGCCCCGGTGCGGACGCTGGCCGATGGATTCGGCGTGTATCCGGGTAAGCTGCTGAAAAAGGGCGAGCCCATCGCGCGCGGGTATGTGGAGACTGGCGACCACGTGTTTGTGGACAAGTTCACTTATCATTTTCGCACTCCGCGCCGGGCGGACGTGTTCGTTTTCAACACGCAGAAGATCGCCAAGATGGGGAATCTCGGTCCGCCGCCGCGGGATCCCTCCCAGTTCTACATCAAGCGGCTGGTGGGGACGCCGGGCGATGAATTGCGGATCGCGCCGCCGGTGCTGTTCATCAATGGCGAACGGGCCAGGGGTGCGGAATTTGCGCGGGTGATGGCGGGGCAGGACGGCTATCGAGGGTATTCCAACGTGGCGGACATCAATTATCCGAACGGCTCGGTGGTGCAGCGGCCGATGGACCTCTTGAACACCCCGGACGCGACGGTGAAAGTCCCCGAAAAGCGTTACTGGGCGCAAGGCGACAACAGCTACCACAGCTCGGACAGCCGCGACTGGGGCACGGTGCCGCAGGAAAACATCATGGGCCGCGGCGTGTTCGTGTACTGGCCATTCGGAGCCCACTGGGGGCTGATCAAGTAAGGGATGAAGGCGGACGGATGAAGGATGAAAACATGACACCCGCTGCGCCAGCACCTAACTTTTCGACCACCATGCGGCCGGCACTCTTCCTCCTTCCTCCTTCCTTCCTCATCCTTTCCCATCATGGCCCGCCGCGCTAGCTCCTCCGCCCACCCCGTCTGGATCTTCATTGCCGCCGGCATCGTGCTGGCCGCGCTCGGGGGCGGATACGTGATTTTCGGCAAAGCCAGCGATCCCTACCGCACGATGACCGCGCTGCCCGTGGCGGACTATCTGGAAAACTCGAACAGCCTGCGGGGCAATGAATACAAACTCGACGGCACGATCTCGAAGTCGCTGGAGTATTCCTCCGCGAACGGGCGGCTTTTTTCCGTGGAGGTCGGCAACGAGCTGCTCCCCATTTTGGTGCCGCCGCAGTTCAATAGCGTGAACATCGAGCGCGGGCAGCGGTTCGTTTTCAAAATCGAAGTCGGCGACAAAGGCATCCTGAAAGCTAAGGATGTAAAAAAGATCTGAATCTGCTAGCCTTCCGCCCATGAACACCAAACTCCCCAGGCACCATCACCGTGCGGCGACGCGCCTTTTTTCCGCGGACCTGCTGCGCTGCTGGACTCTGGGCGCCGGCGGCTTGGCGCTGAACGCCGCGCTGTTGTGCGCCCAGGTGCCGGACGCCCCGGCACCCGCTGCGCCGGCTGCACCGGCGGCGCAACCTGCGGGGGGAGGGGCTGCGGGCGGTGCCCCGAAAAATGGCAGTCCAGTCGGCAACGATGTGCCCATGTTCGATCCGGGGACCGAGAATGTGACCTTTCAGGGCAAAAACTGGAACGTGAACAACAACCGGCTGTTTCAGGCCCGGTTTGAGAAATACCTGAACGCGCCGGAGGCCACGGGTCCTGAGGACGCGGCTTACCAGAAGGCCATTGCGACGATCCTCGCCTGCCTCGCGCCGGGAAACGCGACGACGCAAAACATTGATCTGGCCTTCCGATGGCTCCCGGTGGGGTCGCGCTACGACATCGACGCGCGGCTCTGCGATGCGTTGGCCGATGCGGTTTTCAGTGCGTGGAAGTCGCAGCAAAACCAGGAGCGAATGGTGGCTGCAACTTCGGCCCTGGAGCAGGAGCGCAAGGATATTTACTGGCGGGCCGAGCACGCCGGGAAGAGCGACAATACGAAAACCCTGCCCAGTCCCGGCGGCGGCGGCGGTGGTGGCGGGAAAAAAGGAGGCGGCAAGCCGGCTCCCGCAAACCAGCAGGATTTCGAGGCAACGATGACCCAGGCGAGGCACAGCAAAGACGTTTTGGATGTGGAGGCGCAGATCAAGGCGACGCATCTGAAAAAGGAGCTGTCGCAGATTCAGGCCAAGGTGGAGTTTCAGGCGCTGATCTTGCAGTTCTTCATGCAGCGGCGCTTCCAGCACGTGCTCATGGGCACCCGCTTCTATCGCGCCATCTTTTCCGACGGCGACACCAAGCTGAACGTCGGGAAGGACACGAAGGATCTCTTTGAGAAAAGCGCCGGGATGCCGCCGACGGTGGGCACGCTGGACTCGCTGGCAAATGAGGCGATTCGCGACGTGCGGGAAGGGGTGAAGGCCTTTGAGTTTCTGGTGTCGAAGCAGGAACTCGAAAGCGCTTCCAAACGGCTCGGTGAGGCGGTGCTGATCGGCGAATACGTGCCGGAGATTCGCACGCTGCCGCGGGAGAAAAAGCGGCAGGTGCTGGAGTTTGTGCAGAAGACGAACCAGCTCATCTCGGCCATCGACGTGAAGGATTACGCGCTGGCGGAGAAGGTGGTGAAGCTGCTCGAAACCATGGCCCACGATTTTGATTCATCGAAACCCATGGCGGCGATTGAGACTTCGAAGCAGGTGGCATCCATGCATCTGGCCAAAGCCCGCAACGCCGCGCTCAAGGGCGATGAGGTGACGCTCCAGACCGAGCTAACCGAGGCAACCAAGCTCTGGCCGCGGAATCCGGAACTCGCCGAAATGGCCAAAAAGATTTCGGGCATCGGGAATTTGCAGGCGCAGGCTGCGCTCGATTTCGATCAGCTTCTCGGTCAGAAAAACCACCGCCAGATTTTCGAGAAGCGCGTGACCTTCATCAGCATGCTGGCGCTCGACAACGTGAGGAGCAAGCAGCTCGAAGGGGTGCTGAAAAACATGCAGACGATCGAGACCGCACTCGGGACGGCCAGCGCCATGGCGGTGCAGGCGAACTTTGCCGGGGCTTGGGAAAGCGTGGAGAAGATTGCCGGCGAGTTCCCCGATGACACCAAACTGAGCCAGACCCGCGCGGACCTGACCATTAAAGCCTCGGACTTTGTGCGCACGCTTCAGGGTGCGCAGGATTTGGAGAAAAAGGATCAGGTCGGAGCGAGCCTCGCGTGGTACCTGAAAGCCCAAAAACTTTACCCGCAGAGCGACTTTGCCAAGGATGGCGTGGAGCGGCTGGTGAAGAAAATTCTGCCTCAGGGGTAGGCACGGCCAAGGCCCGGCGGCAATTTGGCCAGTTTTTTGTTTGGGGTGCGCACGCTGCGGCGGGCGGCGAGCGATTTCTTTAACGGCCCCGCCGAACCGCTTCGAGGAGCCGCCGCCCGATCACCAAGGGGCCAGTCCGTCTGCGGGAGCGGGGCGCTCCACGCGATGCGCCTGCCAAGTCATGCAGCCGACGAAAAGCAGGGTGAAGAAGACGTCTCCGAGAAGCGTATTGCGATAGAAGGACCAAGTGGAGGGATACCCTGGGAGGCCGGTGGTCAGCGCTTGAATCCAGCCCGCGAAGCTCTTGGCATAGCCGGGTTCGTAGAGCCACGAACCGGTATTCGTGATGACGTAAAACGCGAGCGAGCCGGCGACGCTGGCGGCGAGCAGCGAACCGATCCGCACCTTTCCGCGGAGCGCAAAGCCCAGCCCGGCGATGAGGACCAGCGCGAGATAGCGCGGGAGGATTTCCAAGGTCAGCAGTGGCTGCTGATAGTGGAAAAAATTGAGCGCGAGATCGCTCAGAAAAAGCATCGCCAAAGGAAGCAGGAGGGCGGCCCGCCGCGGCAGATAGACTGCGCCGCAGAGGGCGACGGCGGCGACTGGCGCGAAATTGTGGAGCCAGGAAAAGTCCGCGCTGCCGACGCATCCGGACACGATGCGATAGGCGACGACGATGATCAGGAGGGCGATAGCAGCGAACATGAGCATAGCGTGACGAACTTTTTCGCGACGGGCAATGGGGAAAAATTGCCCCGAGCTGAAAATAAACTTGTCGCCAGTGCGCGCCTCGCGAAAAGTCCGGGCAGTTCTTTGCGAGTTTTACGTCAGTGGATCGCAGGCAGGAATTCCGTGAAAATCGGAAGCAGTTGCGCTGCTGTAACTGGATACGACTCCCCATTTCGCCAATCTCCCATCAACCGGAGGTGAAGGCGGGGAGAAGGCTGGCGGGCGAAAGCCCGCCGAGAATCCAGAAGCCAGAATACTCCCCCGATCCGCTCTCATTCGTGCCGCCGCTTGTGCGGAGGCGCGTCAAAACTTCTTCGCAAAAAAGAAGCAATGAGGGATCAGCTTCCGCTCGCCGCGGCGTCTCTGCGCCGCGTCGTGTCCTGGTCTCTCCCAACCAAAAAAGAGACCAGTAACATGAAAAAAAA
>JAYWEB010000246.1:0-4105 GCA_043779575.1 Chthoniobacter sp.
TTCGTTGTCAACGAATCCGAAGTGCGCCGGATTGGCTTCGTCGCGCGAGAAGAGAAGGAGCCCGTCTATCTGGATTTCGCCTTATTGAGGCATGTCTATGACCAGACGCCCGGCCTAGCTTCGGACAAGCTTAAAGCCGTACTTGAACTTGTCTGGTCCTGCCTTCGTACCACCAAATGTCGCGGGGTGATTCTCGCCTACGACGAAGCACAAAACCTGAGCGATCAAGCGGCGACCAACCAGTATCCGCTTTCACTGCTGCTTGACGTTTTTCAATCAATCCAAAAAAAGGAGCTGCCGTTCATGTTGGTCTTCACTGGATTGCCGACGTTGTTTCCGAAACTGGTGGAAGCGCGCACCTTTGCCGAACGAATGTTTCATGTCATGACGCTGGGCCGCCTGGATGACCCGGAAAGCCGTGATGCGATCTTGAAGCCGATCGAGAAGCAGGCATGCCCCGTGAAATTTACCGGACTCGCGGTATCCGAGATCACTAGGCATTCGGGCGGTTATCCATATTTCATTCAGTTTCTGTGTAGGGAGATGTTCGACTCATATCTCCAGCAAAAGGCCAGTGGGGAGCCAAACCCTGTCGTCACCGTGGCCCAGACGGTCCGAAAGCTCGACTCCGATTTCTTTGCCGGTCGCTGGAACCGCGTGACGGATCGTCAGCGCGTACTCCTCACGATGGTCGCGCAACTCCCGAACTGCGATGATGAGTTCACAGTTCAAGAGGTCGTCGAGAAATCGAAAGAAAAGCTGCCGAAACCCTTCAGTGCGTCCCATGTGAACCAGATTCTCGTGAAGCTCGCGGACAGTGGTTTGGTCTATAAAAACCGTCACGGACGCTACTCTTTCGCCGTGCCGTTACTCGGGGATTTCATCCGTCGTCAAGAGGCCGAGCTTCCAACAATCCAAACTGAACTGAAGTTATGATGGTTGGGTGCCCTAGCTCCGGTGCGCCGCTCTTGCGCAAGTGCGAGCGGTGCCGGTAGATTCCGCGCCCTATGTCCACGACCGAAAAACATGTCTTCCAAGCCGAGATCGCCCAGCTCCTCGATCTCGTCATCCACTCGCTTTACACCGACAAGGAAATCTTCGTCCGCGAGCTGATCTCGAACGCCGCCGACGCGACGGAGAAGCTGAAGTTTCTGCAAACCTCGGGCGCGGAAATCTTCGAGCCGGACGCGGCGCTGACGATCAGCGTCTCCACGGACGATCAGGCGAAGACGATCACTTTCACCGACGCCGGCCTCGGCATGACGCACGGCGAACTGATTGATAATCTCGGCACGATCGCGCATTCGGGATCGAAAGCGTTTCTCGAACAGCTCAAGGCGAGCAAGGACGACGCGCAGCTCATCGGGCAGTTTGGCGTCGGCTTCTACGCGGCGTTCATGGTGGCGGAAAAGGTCACGGTTTTCACGCGCTCGTATCTGCCCGGCGAGACGGGCTGGCTGTGGACGAGCGACGGGCGGACGGGCTACGAGATCGAGCCGGCGGAGGCGCTTTCGCGCGGGACAAAGATCGTGCTGCAACTGCGCGACACGGAGTTCGCCACGGCCTCGCGGATCGAGCAAATCATCCGGCACTACTCGAATTTCGTGCAGTTCCCCATCGAGCTAAACGGCACCGCCGTGAACACCGTGCAGGCGCTCTGGACGAAGAACAAAAGCGAGATCACCGACGAGGAATACGCGGACTTTTACAAGTATGTGGGCCACGACTCCGAGGCACCGCAATACCGGCTGCACTTCTCGGCGGACGCGCCGCTGGCGATCCGCGCGCTCCTTTTCGTCCCGGCGAAAAGCTACGAGCAATTGACGATGCAGCGCAGCGAGAGCGAGGTGAATCTGTATTGCAAGAAGGTGCTCATTTCGTCGAAGGCGAAGGCACTTTTCCCGGAGTGGCTGCGCTTTATGAAAGGCGTGGTGGATAGCGAAGACCTGCCGCTGAACATCTCGCGCGAGACCATGCAGGACTCCGCGCTGCTGCGGAAAATCAACGAGGTGCTGACCAAGCGCGTGCTCAAGTGGCTCGACGAAGAAGCCAAGGCCGACCCGGAGAAATACGACCGCTTTTTCACCGAACACGGGCACTGCATCAAGGAAGGCGTGGCCAACGACTACGCGCATCGCGAGGCGCTGGCGAAGCTGCTGCGGGCGGAGTCTTCATTCACAGAAAAAGGCAAATCGACCGCGCTGCCGGACTACGTGACGCGGATGCCGGAGGCGCAAAAGGAGATCTACTATCTGCTCGCGCCGAACCGCGAGGCGGCGGAGGCCAGTCCGTATTTCGAGGTGTTCCGGGAGAAGAAATTCGAGGTGCTGTTTCTGTATGCGCCGCAGGATGAATTCGTGATGGAAAACCTGCGGGAGTTCGACAAGAAGCGGCTCGTCGCCGCGGAGAAGGCCGACCTCAAGCTCGACGAGGAAAAGACCCCGGCGCTCGGCAAGGACGAGGCGCGGATGCTGGCGAACTTTGTGAAAGAAAAGCTCGGCGACCGCGTGGGCGAAGTGCGCGTGTCGAAGCGGCTCACCGGCAGCCCGGCGGTCGTGGTGGACAGCGACGCCCACCTCACCTCCAGCATGCGCCGCGTGATGAAAATGATGAACCGCGAGGGCGGCCCCAGCCTCGACGCCAAGCCCGATCTCGAGATCAACCCCGACCACCCGATGCTCGTGCAGCTCGAAAAAATCCGCCACACCGACGCCGCGCTGGCCGGCGAGGTCGGCGAGCAGATTTTCGACAACGCGCTCGTCGCCGCCGGCCTGCTCGACGACCCGCGCACGATGCTCGCGCGGATGAATTCGCTGCTCGAAAAGCTGCTCAACAAGTAACCCGCCGCCCCCTGTTTTTTCCCGCGCCGGGCATTGACACCGCCCCGAACGCTCGCCAGCCTGCCCCGAGCGCTCCGTTCAGGAGGGCACAAACCAACAACCCAAACTAACTACCATCATGAAATTCAATTCCCTGTTTGCCCTCGCGGCCGTTGCCGCCCTCGGCTTTGCCGCCTGCGATTCCAAGAAAGCCGACGAAGCCAAGGCTGCGCTCGAAGACAAAGCCGGTGAGGCCAAGGACGCCGCCATGACCAAAATCGACGACGCCGCTGCCGCCGCCAAAGACAAGGCTCCCGCTGCCGCCGGTGCGATCGACTCCGTAGCCGGTGCCGCGAAGGACGCCGCTGGCAAGGGCACCGACGCCGCCGCCGAGGCCGGCAAGGCCGCCGTGGACAAGGTCGCTCCCGGAGCGCCGAAGGCTCCTTAGTCCCACCCCGCAATTCCTCAGCCCCGGCTTCCCCGTGAAGCCGGGGCTTTTTTGCGCCCGCCATGATCGCCTGCACCCACACCTTTGCCACCGCCACCCGCGGCCAAGGCACCTCCGAGATCACCGATGAAGTCGCGCGCTTCGTCCGCGAGAGCGGCGTCCAGACCGGGACGGCCACCGTCTTTGTCCAGCACACCAGCGCCTCGCTCGTCATCTACGAAAACGCCGACCCCTCCGCGCGCGCGGACCTCCACGCCTTCTTCCGCCGCCTGTGCCCAGAGGACGAGGACTACTTCACCCACACCGCCGAGGGCTCCGACGACATGCCGTCGCACCTCCGCATGGTCCTCACCCGGACGAGCGAAGTCATTCCCATCGCCGAGGGCCGACTCCAGCTCGGCACCTGGCAGGGCATTTTCCTTTTCGAGCACCGCCGCGCCCCGCATCGGCGGACGGTGGTCGTGACCGTGCTCGGCGTGTAGCATGTGCCTGCCTCCGGGCGAAACCTGCCTGCCGTGGCGTCATGCGCACTCCTCTTCGCACTTTCCCGGAGCCAGCCGGACCATCCCCCCGCGTGAGGGGAAAACATGAAGCGCACGGACGGTGCCATCCGTGGCACCGGACCATCCCCCCGCGTGAGGGGAAAACCTCGCCACATTTTGCTCCAGCGCGTATGCAGTCGGACCATCCCCCCGCGTGAGGGGAAAACAAAAAAGCAGTCGATAGGTGCGCCAATTCCAACGGACCATCCCCCCGCGTGAGGGGAAAACCGCCAGCGAAAAGCACTCCACCGCCGCGCCCGCGGACCATCCCCCCGCGTGAGGGGAAAACCAGCTTG
>JAYWEB010000247.1:0-26989 GCA_043779575.1 Chthoniobacter sp.
CGGACGGCGACGGTCAGGTCGGCCTGGTGTTCGCGATGATAGGCGAGCATCGCGCGGAAATTTACGCGGGTCAGCAGATCGCCGTTGATGACGAGCAGCGGTTCGCTCGGGGCGGCCATCAGGCCCAGCGCGCCCGCCGTCCCGAGCGGGCTGTCTTCCGCCACGTAGTTCAGCTCCACGCCGAACGCGCTCCCATCGCCGAAGTGATCCGAGATTTTCTCCGGCAGGTAGTGCGTCGTCACGTTGACCCTCCGGATGCCCGCCTGCCGCAGTTGGTCGATCATCCGTTCCATCAAAGGACGGTCGCCCACCGGCAGCATCGGCTTCGGCGTCGATTCGGTCAGCGGGTGCAGCCGTTTGCCAAACCCACCGGCCATAATCACCGCCTGCATCGGCTGCGCCTGATCGGGAAACAGCTCGTCCTTCGTCACCAAGTCCGCGACCCGACCCTCGGCATCGAGGATCGGCACCTGGTGCACGACGTGATCGTGCATGAGCTGCAGCACCGTCGCCCGATCCGTGCCCATCGGCACCGTCACTGGCGTCGTGTAGTTGGCCGCTTTGCGGTTGAGCAAAACACTCACCGGCGCATCGAGACTGACCCCCTCCAGCACGGCCCGCCGCACGTCTCCGTCGGTCACCGTCCCGATCAAGCGCCGGTCCGGATCCGTGACCAGGACGATCGCCTTGAAGTTCCGATTGATGGCTTCGATCGCCTCGCGGATGGACTGATCCTTGAGGACGCAGAGATCGTTCAGACTAACCATGGACATGGGTGGCATCGGCGCGGGACAGCCTCGACTCCAGAGCCTGGAGCCGCTGTTCCAAACGGGAAATTTTTGCGCGAAGGCCGCCGCCCAAGGTCGTTCCGATGGGCAGCCCCGGCACCTCCCGTTCGCCCACGTTTCCGCTGGCTGCGACCTTGGCCACCGCCGTCACGCGGATGGTGCTGTCGCCGGTCTTCACGGTCACGGAGTCGATGTCCCGACCCACCACGGTGCCAGGCTTGTCGATGTACGCAGGCGCGTCCGCGATCAGCTCAGTCTGGAAGACAGCCAGTTCGTTTTCTCCCCACTCCGTCCGCGCACCGGGTCCCGGAAGCGTGATCGCGCGCACGAAGTTATGCACCCGCTCACTCGGCCAGCTCCAGTCCAGCCACTCGTCGCCGGGACCGCGGCGGCTGCAATAGAAGCCCGTCGGATGAATCGTGCTTTGGGGGATGCGCGGAGCCTTGCCCTGCTCGATCAGGCGCAATGCCTCCCAGAGCGCCGCGGCGCAAAGGGCAATCGCCTTCCCGAGCAGCGTGCCGTAGTCGTCGTGCGCGGCGATCTCGGCGAACCGTTGCACGATGATGTCCCCGGTATCGATCCCCGCATCGACGTGATGGACCGTCACCCCGAAGCGCTCCTCCCCGTTGATCAGCGCCCAGTTCAAAATGTTTCGCCCGCGGTAAAAAGGCAGCGCGCCCGCGTGGCAGTTGATGAAACCGAGGGGCGCGGCGGAGAGGATTTCGGCGCGCAGGATTTGGTTGAACGACATCGACACCAAAAGATCCGCCTGGAAGTCCCGGATCGTGGCGATGAAGTCCGGCGCGTTCACATTCGGACTGAGGAGAAAAGGGACGCGCAACTGCTCCGCGAAACGGCGCAGGACCGGGTCGGCGTGATCGAACCGCGCGACGATGAAGACCACCGCCAGCTCCGGCGTGCGGATGATTTTCTCCAGAGCCTCATGCGCCCAGGGGCCGTCGGCGAAGTAACCGATCTTCATCCGCCCACCTCCGTGCCGAAGTCGTGAAACCGCTTCCGCAACAAGCGGTCATCCAGCGGGATTTCCCTCAATCTGCGGACCACCTTTCCGGCCGCCGGTTCGCCGGTGGAATACGGATTTTTCAGGTCCGCGAGCGTCGCGCGGAAGGTGGGAGCGACGGCCCGACGGATCGCCGTCAGCACCTCGGCCCGCGCGCCGCCCGTATCGATCACATTTTTTCCCCGCACCCGCCCGCCCTGCCGGGTGCCGATGTTCACGACGGGCAGTTTGAACGACGCGGCCTCGATGATTCCGCTGGAGGAATTTCCGACCATCGCGGCGGCCAGCGCCATCATGCTGAAGTAGCCGTGTGCGCCGAAGTTTTCCACGAGTCGCGCGTCCGCGTGGCGGCGGACGAAATCCTCGATGGCACGGCGCACGTGGCTGGCGTGGGTGTCGGCGTTCGGGGCGGTAAAGACGACGGGGAGCGCGGCATCCGCGAGCGCGGCGAGCAGTTCGTCGGTCTGCGCGCCGGCCTGTTCGTGTTCGAGGGTGACGGGATGAAAAGTGACGAGCAGCGGCGGGCGCGCGAGGTCGAGGCCGAAGCGCTCTTCCAATTCCGCGCGCGTCAGCAGCGGCACGGTGTCGAGTGCATCGAGCGCCAGCGCGCCGCTCACGGTCACGCGCCACGCTTCCTCCCCGAGCTGCCGGACGCGCCGCGCGTACGGCTCGGTGGAGACGAAGTGCAGATGGCTGAGCTTCGTCAAAGAATGGCGCAGTGCGTCGTCGATGGCTCCCTCGGTGAGCTCGCCGCCGTGCAGATGGGCGCACGGAATCTGGAACGGCAGCGCGGCCAGCGCGGCGGCGTACATTTCAAAGCGGTCGCCGAGCACGACGAGCAGGTCCGGCCGCGCGCGGCCAAACGCCTGCGCGAATCCCAGCACCCCGCGCCCGATCGCCTGCGCGATGTCCTCGGGTGCGTCGGCCCCGTGGAGCGTCTCGATGCGCTCGGCGATGGCGAAACCGTCCTGCTCGATCATCGCGACGGTGCGACCGTGCGCCGGCGACAGGTGCATGCCCGTCACGTAGAGGCGCAGTCGCAGCGCCCGGTCGGCGGCGATCGCGCGGAGCAATGGCTGGTAGATTCCGTAGTCCGCCCGCGAGCCGGTCACGACGCCGATGGTCCTCATGCGAAATGCTCCCAGGTGAAGAGCGTGCCGGCCGGGACGGCGCTTTGCAAAACGCGCCCCACGAGCTGCGGACGGAGCGCGGGTGCCAGGCCGGTGCCGGGCCGCTTGATGCCGATCGCGTCTTCGGTCAGCGCCGTTCCGGCGGCGAGGTCGTGCGCGGCGACCAGACTCTTGCGCGCGACCTGCGCGGTGTTCAGCTCGCTCGCCGCCGGTTCCTTCCGCCCGTGGCCGAGCGCGGATTCCACGCGCCGGATGCTGCGGATCAACTGCGCGAGCTCCTCCGGCTCGACCGAGGCGCGGTGATCGGGACCGGGCAGCGTGCGGTCGAGTGTGAAATGTTTCTCGACGATGCACGCGCCCAGCGCCACCGCCGCCGCGGCGATATCGATGCCCAGCGTGTGATCGGAAAACCCCACGGGCACGGCAAACATCCCGGCCAACGTCCGCATCGCGCGGAGGTTCACGTCCGCCGGGTCCGCCGGGTAATTGCTCACGCAGTGCAACAGCGCGAGCTGCCCGTTGCCCGACTGGCGGAGACACTCCACCGCCGTCCGCACCTCCGCCTCGGTGGCCATGCCGGTGGAAAGAATGATCGGCCTTTGCCACGCGGCGACGGCGGCGAGAAAGGGCAGGTTGGTGATCTCGCCGGATGGAATTTTGAACGCCGCGACCCCCAGCTCCGCGAGCAGCGCCGCGCTCTCTTCGTCGAACGGCGTGGAAAGAAACAGGATGCCGTGTTGCGCGCAGTGCGCGATCAGCGCCACGTGATCCGCCCGCGAGAGTTCCAGCCGCCGGAGCATCTCATATTGCGACTCCCCGGCGTCGGTCGCTGCCAATTGGTAGCGGGCTTTCGGCGCCTCGCGCGTGACCAGCCGGTCGGCGCAAAACGTCTGAAACTTCACCGCATCCGCCCCGGCCTCCGCCGCCACTTCGATGAGCCGCAGCGCGCGCGCGAGGTCGCCGTTGTGATTGACCCCGGCCTCCGCGATGAGCAGCGCGGGATGCCCCGGACCGATGGCGCGATCGAGCACGCGCCAGACCGGCGGCGTGGATGCAGTGGGTTCGTTCATGCTTCGCCGGGGCCGGGGAAAAGAGCGCGCGCGATCTGCTCGGCGACGAGGAAATCCACCGGCTCGTCAATATCGACCGAGAGTTCGTCGGGCATGATTTGCACGCGCAGGTTTTTTCCGACGATCAGATTCTGCCGCATGAGCACGTCATAGCGCGTGGCGTAGGCGGCGCCGTTCGGGATGTAGAGGCGCGGGAGATTTTGCGAAACGCCGGACTCACCCTGGATCGTCGTGCGGAGAAACGACGACGCCCGATCACCCTCGACGGCGTACATCCATTCCGGGCGTTCCTTGATCGGCCCGACGGTGATCGCGGAATCGGCGTCGGTCTCGCGGACCTTGCGCACGCAGGCATCGATGTCCTCCGGCCGGCAGAATGGCGTGGTCGGCTGGAGCGTCACGACGACGTCGGGTTTGATGCCCTCGCGTTCCTCCAGAAAGCGGACGGCATGCTGCGTCACCAGCTCCGACGGCACATCCTCCGCCAGTTCCACCGGCCGGCGAAACGGCACCTCCGCGCCATACTCGCGCGCCGCTTCCATGATCCCGTCGTGATCGGTCGAAACAATGACGCGGCGCAGCGTGCGGCTCGCCCGCGCCGCCTGGATAATCCAGGCAATGAGCGGTTTTCCGCCGAGCAGCCGGAGGTTCTTCAGCGGGATGCGCCGGGAACCGCCGCGCGCGTGAATCACCCCGATGGCGATGGCTTCGTCGGACATATCAGGAATTCGGCACGGTCCGGCCGGGCCACTTTTTTAACGCCTCGAGCTGCGCGAAAACCTTCTCAAACGCGGCGCTCACCGACGCCATGTGCTCCGTCGTGCAGGGCCGGTGCAGGAGCGCGATGGTGATCAGGTTCTCCCGCGTGATCCGCTCCGCGAACGGACACACCCCGCGGCCGTACGCGGGTCGGCGCGAACCCGGCGCGGTAAACGGATAACCCCGGGTGCCATAGACGATGCCGCGCGTGAACATCGGATGCTCGTGCATCAGCCGCGGATAGCCGCAGCCGACCGGGATGCCTTCCGCGGCCAGTGCGCGCACCACATCCGCACGCGGCACGCCCGCCGCGGTGGCGTCGTAGCAAGCGGCGAGAACGTGGATGCACGGTTCCGTGTGCGCCGGAATATCCTGAAAGGTCAGGAACGGAAGCGCCCTCAGCCGTCCCCGCAACGCCGCCGCATTTTCGTTCCGCACGCGGTTGTTTTCCTCGAGCTTGCGCAACTGCGCAACCCCGAGCGCCGCCGTCATTTCGGTCATGCGCATGTTGAAACCGAGCACGTTGGCCAGTGCCTCATCCGACCAGTCTTCCGTCGGCACCACCTCGCCGTGATTGCGCGTGAGCCGCGCATGCCGCGCCACTTCGGGGCGCTGCGTGACGATCATTCCGCCCTCGCCGGTGGTGATGTTTTTCTGGTGGTTGAACGAGAAGACCCCGGCGTCGCCGATCGTCCCCACCAGCCGCCCGCGGTGCCGCGTGCCAATCGCCTGCGCGCAGTCTTCGATCACCACCAACTGGTGTCGGCGCGCGATTTCCATGATCGCATCCATGTCCGCCGCGAGCCCGTAAAGATGCACCACGAGGATGGCTTTCGTGGCCGGCGTGATGGCCCGCTCCACGGCGGCGGGATCGAGGCAGTAGTTCCCCGGCGAAACGTCCACGAAGACCGGGATGGAATTGAACGTGAGGATGCTCGCGCCAGTCGCCGTGAACGACATGCAAGTGGTGATGACTTCGTCGCCCGGCCCGATTCCGCACGCCGCCAATGCGCCGGAGAGCGCCCCCGTCGCGGTGCTGTTGGAGACGGCGAAAGGGATGCCGGCCCAGCGGGCGAAGTCCGCCTCGAACTGGCGGACGGTGCGTCCGCCGAGGAAGCTGTAATCCGGCAGATTCGCCGCCGCCGCTTCCGCGCTCGGCATGGCGAGCCAGGACTCCACGTTCGCGCTGGTGCTGCCCACAAAGCCGGAAAGCAGCCGGCTGCGCAGCACCGCGAGCACCGCGTCTTCCTCTTCGTGATCGATGCAGGCGACCGGCGGGAACGGCTGGGTGCGGGTGGCGGGACCGCCCAAAAGCGCGAGTGGAGAAAGCATGGTCAATGAGTCGAGGTGGCCGGCGCGGTGCCGCGCTGGCGGGAGAAAAGTTTTACGTTCCGTTTTTCCAGCGGCAGGGCCACGCGGCGGCAACCGCGCTCGGCGGAAAGTCCGATGGCACAGGCAATTTCCATCGCCGCCAAGCCATCCTCGCCGCGGCACGCCGGCCCGCCGTGAACCTCCCCGTCCAACAGGCGCGCGATCTCGCGCAAGGCCAGCCGGAGCGGTGGAGTGCGATCATCACTGCGGAGAATTTCGGGTGTCGCGGGCAACTCCTTCGCGTAGGCGTAGCGTGCGCTTTTTTCGGGCGCAGAGCGCTCGATGAACTCCCCGTTTCGGCAGAGTCGCAGGCGGCCGGCGGTGCCGATCAGCTCGACTTCGATGAGGAGAAAATGCCGCGTTTCATTCGCGACGAGATGACATCCGATCCCATCGCGGAATTCCACATAGGCCGGCAGATCCGGGTCACCATTTTCCCCTGCCTCGCGCAATGCAGTCACGGCAGACGCCTCTCCCAGCAGGCTGCGGAGCAGATCGAAAATGTGCGTGCCGACGTTTCCGATCCCGCCGCCGTAATGAACCACGGCGCTCTGGATCGCACCGATGCTTCCACGATCGAGAAGCTCGCGCAGGAGACGCACATTGGGCATCCAGCGGCGCGTGTGATTCACGGCGAGCAGCACGTTTTTTTTGCGGCACGCGGCGATCAGCGCTTCGGCCTCGTCGAGACGCGAACAAAGCGGCTTCTCGCAAAAAATCGCGGCGCATCCCGCTGCGAGCGCGCTCATGCAGTGGGCGAGGTGCAGTTCGGTGGGCGAGCACACGCTGACCACCGCGGGACGTTCCGCGCGGAGCAGCTCTTCCGGCGAATCGTAGAGGCCGGAGACGCCCCAGCGCGCGCCGAATTTCTCGCGCTGGACGGCCGACACATCGCAGCCGCCCACGAGGTCGAATCGCGGTTCGGCGCGATACGCCGCCGCGTGCGAAATGAACGAGCCATCCACCACTTCATCCTCGATGAACGAGGCCATTCGTCCCAATCCCAGAATCGCCGCACGCAGCTTTGGTTTCATCAGGTGGTCGCCGCCAGGTTCGGCCGGGGATGCGTGTCGTCGCCGATCACGCCGTGCGCGCGGAGGTGGCGGGCGAAACTCAGGAGCTGGTAGTCATTGTAGCGGCGGGAGAAAAGCTGCGCGCCAAAGGGCAGGCCGAGCGGGCCGGTGAAGACGGGCAGGTTCAGCGCGGGCACGCCGCCGAGTGTCCAGATGAGGCAGTTGTCGGGCCGGTCTGTGGACTCGAGTCCCGCGGGCGCTTCGCCTCCGGTGGAGAGATCGACGATCACGTCGAAGCCGTCGTCGAGGAAGGCGTCGAGTTCGCCGGCCAGCGCGGCCTGCTCGCCGAGCGCGGCCTTGTACTGGTCGAGCGTCACGCCGTTTCCGCGCTGCACGATTTCATACATGATCGGGCTGACGAGCGTGTGGGCGGCAAACTCGTCCTTGAAATAATAGGCGAGCGTCCGGTCGTAGATCGTCGCGTGAATCTCGTGCGCGCGGTCGAAGCTCGGCGGCAGCGCAATCTCCTCCACGGCGATCTCCGGCAGCCCGGCGAGGCGCTTTCCAAAATCCTGCAACGCCTGCTGCGCGTACGGTTCCGCGCTGCTCCACTTCGGGCCGCGGAGCACGCCGACGCGCCACGGTCCGGAGCCTTTGTCCCGGCGCGCGGGGTCGTTCAGTTTCTCGTGACTGAGCGGGTAGTCGGTCCCGTGAACGCGGGTGATTTCAAAAAGCAGCGCGAGGTCATCCACCGCGCGGGCGAATAGGCCGACGGTGTCGAGCGTGTCCGTGGTCTTGAGCATCCCGGTGCGCGGGAGCAGGCCGAAGGACGGTTTGAAGCCAAAGACGCCGCAATAACTCGCCGGGCGGATGATCGACCCGGCGGTCTGCGTGCCCAGCGCCAGCGGCACCATCCACGCGGCGGTCGCGGCGGCGGAACCGCTCGAAGACGTGCCCGGCATGTGTCCGGGATGGTGCGGATTCCTGGTCGGCCCCGGCGCGTGGACGGCGAACTCCGCGGTCACCGTCTTGCCCGGCAGCACCGCGCCCGCCATGCGCAGATAGTGGACGACGCGCGCATCGTTCCCCGGCGTGAAGCCATTCCAGATCGGGCTGCCCATCTGTGTCGGCATGTCGGCGGTGTTGAAAATGTCCTTCACCCCGATCGGCAGGCCGCAGAGCGGGCCACCCTCGCCGGCGGCCAGTTGACGGTCGGCCACCGCGGCTTGCTGGAGCGCGCGTTCCGGCGCAACGTGGACCCAGGCGTGGATCGCAGGATTCAGCCGCTCGATCTGCTCCAGGCACGCGCGCACCAGTTCCGTGGCGCTGCAATCGCGCGCGCGGAGATGTGCGAGCGCCGCCGTCGCGGTGAGCTGTTGGAGGTTCATGGCGCGGGTTCCTGACTCTGCCGGTAGGCGGCCACGGCGGCGGCGAATTTCTCATCCGAGAGGTGCTCGATGCCGAGGTCGCGGCGGTGCTGACCCATCACGGCGTTGAACTCCTCCTCCGTGAATCCCGTGATCGACAGATACCAGTCGAGCGCCGCGGGCCGCTCGGTGTCGTGCTTTTTCGCCAGCTCGAACGCCTCCTCGCGCGTCATCAAACCGGCCCGCACATCGGCGCTCGCGTGGTCGGTCGCGCGCCCAAAACCGCGCTTCAAAAACTTCGTGTAGTCATGCACCCCGGCCATTTTGCACTCCACGCTTTTGTAACCCTTGTAGGTGCCTTCGACCTTGTCCTCGCGCCAGCCATACACGTCGCGGACAAACTCCATCTGCCGCTCGTCGTCCCAGAAAATGAAGTCGCCGAGATGGATGCCGACGACGCCGACGGCTTCGATTTCCTCGACCGACGGCAGGCGGAAAGCCGCGAGTTCCCGCAGGGTGATGTTTTCCCCGACCATCTCCTCGGGATAACGCTTCGCCGAGACTTGGGTGAAATAGTCGCGGTCAAACTTGCGGAGCGGATTCCGATAGGTCTCGCGGCCCGAGGACTCGGCGCTCGATTCGCCCCAGATCAGCAGCGGCACCTTGTATTTCACCGCGACCTGCAAAGGGAACGCGCCGACGCCCGAGTGGCAGTGCCAGCAGGCGTCGCCGATTTTGAAAAGCGACTCGCGCGCCAGTTTGTTCACCACCGCCTTGCTCGGGGAAAACATGATGTGATCCACGTCGAACTTCTCGAGGCAGTTTTGCAGGTTGTATTTCCCCGTCTCGGAAAACCACGTGTGGCTGAAGGTCACCGCGAGCGCCCGCAGCCCGTACACCTTCGTCAGGATGTGGAGCTGAAAGGTGCTGTCCTTGCCGCCGCTGATCGGGATGATGCAGTCGTAGTCGCCCTTCAGCGCCTGGTACTGGTCGAGGATTCCGCGGAGTTGCTTCTCCCGCTCCACCCAGTTGATGCGGATTTTGTGCTCCGAGGACTGGCAGGCAAAGCAGAAGTCCATCTCGTCGAATTCCACTCCCTCATTCGACTCCGGCATGCAGCAGCGCAGGCAGTATTTGATGCCCTGAAAAAGCGGTTTTCCGTAGTTGGCGTCTTTCATGATTCGCGGTTCTGAAATTCTGCGCGGAGCAGACCAAACTCCACAACGTCGTGGTAGCTCCCCGCCTTGAAAACGGCCTGTCGGCGCTGGCCCTCCGGCTTCATGCCGAGCCGCAGCGCGAGCTTTCGCATCGCCTCATTGCCGGCCAGGGTGCCGCACCCGATGCGCCGCAAATTCAGCGCCCCGAACCCGTGCGCCAGCAGCAGCTCCGCGGCTTCGTGCGCGTAGCCCGCGCCCCACGCATCGCGCTCGCCGAGGAGGATCGAAAGCTCCGCCGTGCGGTGGATCGGGTGGATGTCCTGGAGCGCGATGTTGCCGATGTGGCGGTGGTTTTCCTTCAGCATGATCGCGAGAATCAGCGCGTCCGTTCGCTGCCCGGCATGCCGGATGTAGTCGCGCGCGGCGTCGCGGGTGTAGGGGAAGGTGTGGTGGGAGTTGCCGTGGCAAACCTCGGCATCATTGAGCCAGCCGGGATACGCGCCGTCGGCATCGCTTTCCACGAGACTGCGCAGCGCGAGACGCGCTCCGCTGAGGAAGACAATTTTGGATGGAGAACTGGCGCTCATAATGGGGATGGTGGCGGGATGGCTCCCGAATTTTGGCGGACATTACGCACCGGAATTCCCTTTTGCGCGAGATAGCGTTTCGCTTCCAGCGGGGTCTGCTGGGTGAAGTGAAAAATGCTCGCGGCCGCGACAGCCGAGGCCTGCCCGGCGACCAGCGCCTCGTGCATGTGCCCGTAGTTTCCCGCCCCACCGGAGGCGATGACCGGGATGGAAACCGCAGCCGTGACGCGGCGGATCAGTTCGAGGTCGTAGCCTTCCATCGTGCCGTCGCGCTCGATGGACGTGAGCAGGATTTCGCCCGCTCCCTGCGCCTCCATCTCCCGGCACCAGGCCACCGCTTCCCGCCCGGTCGGCTGCGTGCCCGCCGCGCTCAAGCACTCGTAATTTCCATCCGCGCCGCGCCGCGCATCCACGCTCAGGACCACGCATTGCGCGCCAAAACGGTTGGCGGCGAGGCGCACCAAAGCGGGGTTGGCCAAGGCCGCGCTGTTGATCGCCACTTTGTCCGCGCCGGCTTGGAGAAGCCGCTGCACGTCCTCCAGTTTCCGCACGCCGCCGCCGACGGTGAGTGGCACGAAGCTCTCGCTGGTGAACTCCGCAATGGTCTCGAAATCGGGCGCGCGCCCCTCGATCCCGGCGGTGATGTCCACGACGATCATCTCGTCCACCTCGCGGATGTTATAGACCTTGATCGCGGGCAGGACGCTGCCGACGCGCCGCCAACTGTTGAAGCCCACGCCTTTGACCAAGCCGTGATCTTTCCACAGCAGCGTCGGAATGATGCGCGCTTTAAGCATGGGAGTTTTCCCGCGGGGCGGAAACGCCGAGCACCACATCGGCCACGCGGCGGGCGGCGCCGTCGAGCGGGAGCGGGGCGGATGGCACGCCGCGCACCGCGGCCCACGCGCGCTGCGCCACCAGCGCGCCCACGCGGCGGAGTTCCGCGCGGTCGAAAACCCCGCGCACGTAGCCGAGCCGGTGCCCGATGCACGGGTCGGCTGCGCCCGCTTCGCGGAGTCCGATCTGGACGCTGACCGCGGGAATTCCGACGAGGGCGGATTGTAAAAGGGCGATGGTCATCATGCCGAAAACGGCGTCGGAAATACGGATGACCTCATCCGCTGAGCCGGTCTCCTGAAGTGCGAGACCGAGCCGGGAGGTCGTTGAGTTTTTGATGATCCTGCGCAGCGCCTCGGAGTTCTCCGACGGATGCGGCCGGATCAGCAAATGCGCGGTCCCATTTTGCGCGGCGAGCGCGGACTCCAGCTCCTCGATGACCGCCGGGAGAATGTCCCGCGTGGTGTAGCCGAAAACCGGCGTGCCATCCGCGTGCATGAGCGCGCCGGGGCCGGAGTAGAATTCGTCGTTCGGGCCGAGGTAAAACGGGTCGGAAAAAAACGCGATGACGGTCGCGCCGTCTGGCAGCCCCGCCTCCTGCCGCAGCGCCGCGCGCTCGGCGGCTGTCCACTTGCGGCTGCGGACGACCGCCGCCTCGAGGTCGGGATGCCCGGTCACGCTCACGTCCTCCTCGGACATCCCGGCGGCGATCATTCCCCGGCGGGTCAGTTCGTCGATCGCGCAGACTTTGTCCGGCAGGCTGCGCGCGTCGCCGTCGCGCTCGAAGCGCTCCCCGTAATTCAGCCACGAATCGAGCAGCGCCACGATGGGCAACCCGGCCGCGCGGGCGGCGCGGCGGATGCGGTGCTCGATGCAGTTGTAAAGCCCGCTGGCGGAGAGCAGGACATCAGGCGCGGCGCGGCGGAGCACTTCGGCCAGCTCCGGCGGCGCGGTGTCGTCGGGCAGG
Source organism: Chthoniobacter sp. (assembly GCA_043779575.1). Classification (GTDB taxonomy): domain Bacteria; phylum Verrucomicrobiota; class Verrucomicrobiia; order Chthoniobacterales; family Chthoniobacteraceae; genus Chthoniobacter. Next base: position 12,068 of record JAYWEB010000247.1, read on the forward strand.
TCGGGGCCACCGATCTCGGGAGCTTCCTCCGCGAAAATCCGCACCGCCGGGCCGGCGCGGATGGCGCTGACCTCCGCGCCGCGCCGCCGCAGTTCCCGCGCGGCGGGCAGCAGCGCCCGCGCGCCGCCGGCATCGTGCGCCACCATGAGCACGCGCAGCATCATTGAGACGCCGCGTTCACCAGCGTGTGGCGGTTTTCATAGACCTTGGCAAAGGCGTCCGCGATGTCCCGCATGTCGTCGAGATCGCACGGCGGGCGCATGAACTCCGTGCCGATGAGCTGCGTGCTGACGTGCTCCGTCACCGGGCAAAGTCCGGCCTCAAACTGCCCGCCATTCGCCGCTAGGGTGAAGGGCCAGCCCGCGTCGCCGATGGCGATCTTCCGCTGGTACATGGGCAGCAGATAAAGCGGGCGCACGTAACCGGCGGTGATCAGTGGCCATTCGCGATCCTCCGCCAGCGGGAGTTCGGCGGCGACCGCATCCACGAAAACATCGCGCGGAATCCCGACGACCGCCGCATCGAACAGGAACGCCTGCACGTAATAGACATGCTTGCAGCCGGGTCGCACCGCGGGCGCGCGCAGTCCCGGCAACTGCCCGATTTTCTCGCTCAAAAAGTCCGCGTTGCGAATGCGCTGCGCGAGCAGCCACGGCAGTTTTTTGAGCTGCTCGCCGCCGATTGCCGCCATGATTTCGGTCGGCCGCAGATTGAAGCCGAGGGTGTTCGCGAGGCGCGGCACGCCTTTCCCCGCGACCACACATTCCCCGTGGTTGCGGATGAGTTGCAGCCGCTCGGCCAGCTCGGGATCGTCCGTGGTGACGACCCCGCCTTCGCCGGTGTGGATGTGCTTGTGATAGTTCAGGCTGAAAACCGTCATGCCGCCCAGCCCGCCCACGGGACGCCCTTTGTAGATCGCGCCCGGGGCCTGCGCCGCGTCCTCGATCACCGCCAGTCCGTGCTCCCGCGCGATCGTCATGATTTCGTCCATCTCCGCCGGGTGTCCGAAAAGATGCACCGCCATGATCGCGCGCGTCCGCGGCGTGATTTTGCGGCGGATCTCGGCGGGCGAAATGCAGAACGTCACCGGATCGATGTCGCAAAAAACCGGGATGCCGCCGTAGGCCACGATGGAGGTGGCCGAGGCGGCCATGGAGTAGGGCGGCACGAGCACTTCATCGCCCGGAGCCACGCCGGCCGCGCCGACGGCGGCGACGAGCCCGGAGGTGTTCGAGTTCACGGCGACGGCGAATTTCGCGCCGCAAGCCGCCGCCCACGCTTCCTCAAACGCGCGCACTTTCGGCCCGCCGAAAAAATCCGGGCACCAGCTCCCGACGAACTGGGAGAGATTCCCGCTGTCGAGGACTTCGAGCACCGCGCGTTTCTCCTCCTCGCCGATGAAATTGTGGGCCGGAAATTTTTTGGTCCGGACGGGCGTGCCGCCGTGGATCGCGAGTTTGCTCATGAGTTTTTGGTTTGCGGTTTCAAGGAGTCAAAGACGAGGCCGAAAAAACGCTCGCGCTCGATTTCGCGGGCGAGCTGGTGCGCTGCGGCCGCCGGATCGCGCGCCAGCCCGGCGAGTGTCTCGACCGCGCGCGTGAGCAGCGGTTCGTCTTCCATCGGCCAGGTCGCGACCGGGCGCAGCGTGGGGAAATCCGGGTAGTTCGGATGCGCGGCTTTGGTCAAAAGGGTGAGCGTCTCGGGTGCGCCGTCGAGGTCGATGCGGGCGCGGTCGGTGTGGAGCGTGAGCGCGAAAGCGTAGCCGTCGCGCAATGGCGACTCGGCGAGAAACAGCTCGATCTCGCGCGCGCCGGCCGCGAGTCGCAGCCAGGCCGCGCCGGGCGTTTGCCCGAGCCGCTCCACGCGCTCCACGCCGGGCACCCAAGCCGCGATGAGGTCGAGCAGGTGGACGCCGTTGTGCCGCAGTCCGCCCGAGTAAGTCCCGACGATGCGGCTCGTGTGGCCGAGTTCGCCGGAGGCCAGCCGCGCCGCGATGTGTGCGACGCCCGTGTGCCAGCGCCGCGGAAAGTCGGTGACCAGCGCCACCGCAGAAGCACCGGCTTGCTGCAGCAACCGCCCGGCGATCTGCGCGTCTGTCGCGAGCGGCTTTTCGACCAGCACGCCGCGCGGTTTGCGCGCGATGGCGTCGGCCAGGTCCGCCGCGTGGCAGGCGTCGGGCGTCGCGATGAAAATGAGATCCCAGCCCGCAGCGAGCCACGCCTCCCGCTCGCGCGGAGTCGGCGGACAGTGCCACTTCCGCTCGGCGGTCTCGGCCCGCTCGGTGCGGTTGTCGTAGAAACCGCCGAGCGTGAGGAGCGGCGATTCTTGCACCGCATGCGCGAGCGTGAGCACGGACGAATCCCCAGGCCGATCAAAGCCCTGCGCCATGCGCCCGGCTCCCATGATGCCGACTCGAAGAGGCGCGGTCATTGGGCTTCGCGCCGCACCTCCACGCAACGCGCGTGCAGCTCGGGATGAGCGCGAATCCAGGTCGCGATTTCGCGCACGCCGTAATCCGGATGGGTCGCGCTGAGTTCTTCGTGGAGCGCTTTGATCAGTTCGTAATCCTCGCGGTAGTCCAGCGTCACGAGCAGATTCGTGGTCCCAATCGCGCGCGGGTGGGTGACAAAAAGCGGGTTCCATCGGGCGGCGTTTTCCGGACGATAGAAGCCGTAGGAAACGTGCTCGCGATCGACGGGATCGACGGCCTCGTGATCGAGCTGAAACAGCGCCTCGGCGGAAAAGACCTGCACATCGAGTCCGGCGGGCACCGCGCGTTGCGGATCGGAATTGCTCACGTAAACGCGGGGCGGATTGGCTGCGGCGAAAGCGTCCAGCGCTTCGTCGATGAGCGCCGGATCGACGAGCGGGCAATCGCCGGTGATCTCCACGCAGATGCCCGCCGCGTACGCCCGCAGCGCCCCGCTGACCCGCCCGAGCACGTCGTCCTCGCTGCCGCGAAAGACGCCGACGCCGAGTGTCGCGCCGAGTGCGGCAATCCCGTCGTCGGTCAGATTCGTCGTCGTCGCGATCACGATTTGGTCCACGCGCCCGACCCGGCGCAACCGCTCGACGAGCACTTGCAGGAGCGGCTTCCCCGCAGCCTGCATCAGGACTTTTCCCGGCAGCCGCGTCGAGGTCATGCGGGCCTCGATGGTGGCCACCACTTTCTGGTTACGAATCGCCACGGATTTCAGGTGAGCTGCGGATCCAAGAAGTTGCGGAGGAGTTGAAAGCCGGGCCGCGAGCTTTTCTCCGGATGAAACTGGACCCCGAAGACGTTGCCGCGCCGAACCGCGGAGGCGAACCCGCCGCTGTAGTCCGTCCGCGCGATCACGTCCGCCGGGTCCGCTGGCGAAAAGTGATAGCTGTGAACGAAGTAGAAATCCGTTCCGTCCGGGATTTCGCGGAACAGCGGATCGGGATTGAGCGTCTCGACTTCATTCCATCCGACATGCGGAATCCGCGTGGTCGGGGCATCCGCTTCAAGCCGCTTCACGGTGCCCGGGATGACGCCGAGGCCGGCGTTCTCGCCGCCCTCAAAACCTTTCGTCGCCAGCAACTGCATGCCGAGGCAGATGCCCAGCATCGCCACGCCGGGTTGCTCCAGCGCGCCGTGAATTTTTTCCACCCACCCCAGCTCGTGCAGGTTCGTCATGGCGTCGCCAAAGGCACCCACGCCCGGCAGCACAAACCGGCTCACATTTTCGAGATCGGCCGGGCGGCTGGAGACGGCTGCCTCCGCGCCACATTCCTCGAGCGCGCGCGCGACGGAGGCGAGGTTGCCCATGTGGTAGTCGATCACGAGGACCTTCATGCGTTGTCGTAGTTCACCTTCGTCAGGTTGCCCTGCCGGTCCTTCACAAGGTGGCCCGCGGCGTCGCGGACGAAGTGTTTCTTGTTCGTGAACCGGTCGCAGATGCGGATGAATTCTTCGACGGTCATCTCCAGCGGTTCGAGAATTTCCGCCAGCGGTTTGCCGAGGTAGGTCCACGGGAATTTGCCGTCGTGCCGGCGGACAATCTCGATCGCGTCCTGGCGTGTGATCCGCCCGCGCCGCAAGTGCAGGCAGGCGATGTCCGTGGCGCGGCCAAAGCCGAACTTGAGGAATTTGAAGTAGTCGTGGATGCCCGTCTGGTGGTTGTCGATGTTCTCGTAGTTCACGATCGAGCCTTCGACCGTGGCGGCCAGCGTCTCGAAGCCGAAGGCCTGCGCGATGAGCGCGTTCGAGTAGCCATCCCACGGGATGTAGTAGCCGAGAAACATTCCGGTCACGCCGACGCGGCGGAGGTCGTCGTCGCTCGGATAGCTGTAAGGCAGGATGTCTTTCGCCGCGATCCCCTCGATCCCGATGAGGTCCGAGACCCGCAGCCCGAGCAGCCCGCCGAATTCCTCGAGCCAGCGCCGGTCGAGCACGGAATTTTCACTCGCCGCCGCCGGGCCGCCGTATTCGTTTTGCGAATTCTCCCCCCACACGAGCAGCGGCACCTGATACTGCACCGCGGCGCGCACCGGGATGGTGAAAATGCCCGAGTGCTCCGGCCACGAGATGTCGCCGACCTGCGTGAGTCCGATCCGATTCAGCTTCCGGCGGACGAGCGGATTCGGCGTGAACTCGACGTAGTCCACGCCGAGTTTTTTGATGTTCTCGATGTTGCGCCGTCCGACTTCCGAAAGGTCGCAAGTGGTCGCCGTGACGCAGAGCGGGTTCATGCCGAGTTGCAGCATGCGGATGACTTGGAAGGTGCTGTCCTTCCCGCCGCTCACGGGGATGATGCAATCCCAGTTGCTCCCGTCCTTTTTCCGAAAACGCTCGAGCAACTGCTCCAGCTCAGAACGGCGGCTGTCCCAATCAACTTCCTTCCGCCGCTCGAAAGACCGGCAGGCATTGCAGACCCCGGCTTCGTCGAGCAGCAGATCGGGCTTGGTGTCGGGCATGACACACCGTGTGCAGTAGCGAATCATACGGATGTTTTCTCCATGAGGAACCAGGTGATGTCGTCTTGCGGAAAGTGCGGGTCGCCGTGATACACGAACCCGTAATCCACCAGCCGGAGATCGCTGAAGCGGCGCAGCATTTCGCCGGCAAAATCGCGTTTGAACAGGCGGTCCGCGTGGCCGCGATACGGGATCGCGACCGGCTGCGGGTTGTAATATTCCGCGAGGCAGAGGTAGCAGCGGCTCGCGGCGTGGAGGCTGTCGTACACTTCGGTCAGCTTGTCGGGATTGATGTGAATGAGGACGCCTTTGATCAGCGCGAAGTCCGCGGGTTGGTCGGTGCGAAAGTCGAGGATCGAGCCGTGATGCACGGTCAGGCGCGGCATCTTGGAAAGTTCCGCGACGGCCTGCGCGTTGATCTCGATCGCGGCCAGTTCGGCGGCGGGCAGCAGGTGGCGGAGCGCCTGGAGATTGAGGCCGATGTTCGCGCCGAATTCGATCACCGAGCCGATTTTTCCGGTGCGCGCGAGGATGCGGGAGAAAAGCGCGAGGTTGTTGGCGATCCACTGCGCGCCTTCGTTGCGCGCGACGTAGGCGTCGCCGAACTCGCCGGCCCAGAACGCTTCCTGATCTGTTTTGTAGGTATTCATAGGACGTGTGACCACTGGAGCGGGGTGCCGCGGGCGAGGTCGCCGGCCGCCCGGCGGGTGAGGAGGTTATCGAGATGGCGCGGATGCAAGCCGTGGCCGGGGCGGATCGAGCGGACGTTGGCCGGGGTGAAAGCCTCGCCCGCTTTGATCTCGGCGACGGCGAAAAGGGAGCGCCGGAAAACGCGGCTCGCCGCTTCCCGCTCGCTCACGCCGTAGTGGATCGTGCCGAGGGCGCGTTCCGCCACGCGGATGTCGTCCACCATTTTCCGGAACTCCGCGGGCTCGAGCGAAAAGGCGCTGTCGGGGCCGGGCGTGGCGCGGGAAAGCGTGAGGTGTTTCTCGATGACGCTGGCGCCGAGGGTGACGGCGGCGACGGGCACCGCTCCGCCGAGGGTGTGATCGGACAACCCCGCGACCACGCCGAACGCCTGGGCGAGATGCGGGATGGTGCGGAGGTTCATCTCCTCCGGTTCCGCCGGGTAGCCGCTGGTGCATTTGAGCAGGACGAGCTGGTGCGCGCCGGCGGAACGCGCCGTCTGCACCGCCTCCTCGATCTCCGCGAGCGTGGCCATGCCGGTGGACATAATCAGCGGGCGGCCGGTGCGCGCCACGCGCCGGATGAGCAGGAGATCCACGAGTTCAAACGACGCGATCTTCCACGCGGGCACGTCCATCTTCTCCAGAAACTCGACCGCGGTTTCATCGAATGGCGTGGAGAAAAAGCCGAGGCCCAAACCGCGCGCGATGGCTTGCAGCTTCGGCTGCCAGTCCCACGGCGTGAACGCTTCGCGGTAGAGGTCGTGCAGCACGCGGCCCTCCCACGCGGTGCCGGGGCCGACGCGGAAATACTCCCGGTCCGAGTCGATGGTGATGGTGTCGGCGGTGTAGGTCTGGAGCTTGATCGCATCCGCGCCCGCCGCGTGCGCCGCGTGAACGATGGCGACCGCCTGATCGAAGTCCTGGCCGTGGTTCGCGGACAGTTCCGCGATGATGTAGGCGGGGTGGCCGGCCCCGATCTTGCGCCCGGCGATTTCGACGATGGGGTTCATGACGGCAGACGGTGGAAAACGAACACGCGGACGCCGTGCGGGCCGGGAGCGGAGGCCTCGCGATAGCCCGCGGCGAGAAACGCGCGCGCGGAGGCGGGGTTGTCCGCTTTGATCAAAGCACGGACGGACCGGACCTGCGGCTGATCGAGCATCTGGCGCGAGGATTTTTCGATCAACTGCCGGCCATAGCCGCCGCCGCGGAAAGCCGCGTCGATCGAGATCGAGATGGTGGCCACGCCGTCCGCGGTCTGGAAGCGCGCCACGCCGAGCGGCTGATGCTCCGCGGTTTCGGCGATCAGCAGCACCGCCAGGGGACTGGCGAGCCGGGCGCGAAACCAGCGCTCGTGCTCGGACCAGGCGATCTCCCGCGAATCGAAGGACGCCGCGCGAACCTCGGGATCGTTCGCCCAGTCAAAAAGCAGCCGCAGGTCATCGGACGTTGCCGGACGCAAGCGCAGCACTTTTTCCCGCAGTGCCCGCACGACGCGCGGAGCACCGCGCCCGTCCACCAGCGCCTGCGCCGTGCGCGCCAGTCGCGCGCGCTCGTCCGGGTCGGAGATCAAGTGCCGCACGGCCTCCGCAAGAGCGGCTGGCGACAACTCCCGCGCCCAACCGAGACTGTGCGCCGCGCCCGCGCGGTGCATCCGCTCCGCGCCGGGCGCCTGGTTGTCGGCGAGGACGAGGAGCAGCATCGGCACGCCCATGAAGGCGAGTTCGAGGGCGGTGGAGCCCGCCGCGCTGATCGCGAGGTCCGCCCACGCCATCAGCTCCGGCATGTTTTTCGCATCATGGCGGAGCGTGATCCGGAGCGGTGCCGCGGCCACGGCGGCTTCGAGTTGCGGGCCGTGCGGGTTGCTGGCTCCGACGAGGACGATCACCTCGATGGCGCTTTCCGGCAGCGCTTGCAGCGCCTCGATGACGAGTTGCGTGGCGTTGTCGGGGTCGGCTCCGCCGAGCGTCACGAGGATGCGCCGCGCGGCCGGCGGGAACGCGCGGACCGCCGGGGCGCGGTCGCGAAACTGCCGCCGGAGCAAGGCGTGGCGCGGGCCGAGGAGCAGCCGGGTGTGGGCTGCACGAGCCGGGTAGAGAGCCTCAGCGGCGTGGAGATTTTGGTTCAAAACGAGGTCCGCTTCGTAGCGCGGATGGCGGCCGTCGTCGTCGAGGAAGAGGAGGCGCCGCCCCTCGCCGCGGAGCGTCTGCAGATACTCGGGACCGAATTCGTATCCGTCCGCGACAATCCAAGCCGCGCCCTCCCGCGCCGCGAGCGCGGCGGTTTCGCGCGCGTCTTCCACGCCGCCGGATGTCGCCGCGAGGCGGACCGAAGCCGCGCCAATGGAGCGCAGATGCGATTCCGTGGCCGGTGTTGTTTCCGTCATGGCAAAAAGCGCGCGGCCACCCGTTTCAAGCCACGCCTCGGCGAGCGCGAGGCAGCGCATGAAATGACCCATGCCGATCTTGGACGAGGCATCGGTGCGAAACACGAGGCAGGCAGATTCGGCGGGCACTCAGACGGTTTTCTGGACGACAGCGCGGTTGATCTCGCTCCACTCCGGATGCGCGGCGAGCACCGGCAGGACTTCCTCCCAGGCGAAGTCGTCGCGCCGGAAGTGCGCGTACACTTTTTCCGCGAACGCGAAATCCTCCGGCGTGTCCACGGTCCACCGCAGCGCCGAGTGGTCGGTGTCGTGCGCGAGATTGGTCAGGCCGAAGCGCTCGGGATGACGCACGATGAATTGGGTGACGTGCTCGCGCCACGCCGGGTTGCGATCTTCGCGGTGGGCGGTTTCCAGCGCGGCGAAAGTGCAGGCCTCGACATCCAGGCCGCGCGGGTAGGTGCGGCGCAGGGTGTTCGACGCGTAGGCGGACTGCTGGAGGTCGAGGCCGGCGAGCGCGGAGTCGATCACGGCTGGGTCGATGAACGGGCAGTCCGAGGTGATGCGGACGACGACCTCGGCGTGATGCGCGAGGGCAGCTTGGTAATAGCGATCCAGCACGTCGGTTTCGCTGCCGCGAAAGCAGAGCCAGCGGCGCTCGGTGCAGAGCCGCTCCAAGGCGTCGTCGCGCGGTTCGGTGGTGGTGGCGATGACGACTTCCGCGACGCGACGCGCGCGGCGGACCCGGTGAACGACGCGCGCGAGCATCGGCTCGCCGGCCAGGTCGAGCAGGACTTTGCCCGGCAGCCGGGTGCTGCCGAGGCGCGCTTGGATGATGGCGATGGCTCTACGCATGGCGCGACGCGACGCGCTGCACCGCGGCGATGACATCGTCGGCATCGGCGTCGGTCATGCGCGGGAAGACGGGCAGCGTGAGGATTTGCGCGGAGGCGGATTCCGCCGCGGGGCAGAGGCCGGGGACGGTGCCGAATTTCTCGCGGTAAAACGGGTGCAGATAAACCGGGGCGTAGTGGACATTCGCGCCGATGCCCTGCGCCCGCAGGTCGGTGAAAAACGCGCCGCGATCCAGACCGGCGCGGAGGCCGATGACGTAAAGGTGGTAGCCGTGCGCGACGCCGGGCCGGACGGCGAGCGGGCGAAAGGCGGTGGCTGCCGCGAAGGCGGCGTCGTAGCGCGCGGCGATCTCCTGGCGGCGCGCCACCCAGCCGGGCAGCTTGCGGAGCTGGCTCGCGGCGAGCGCGCACTGGAGGTCGGAAAGGCGGTAGTTGTAGCCGAGGCCGACCATTTCGTAGGCCCATGAGCCGAGCTTCTCGCGCTGGCGGAAATCGGTGCTGATGCCGTGGTTCCGAAAGACGCGCATCTTCGCGGCGAGGTCGGCGCTGCTCGTCGTGATGACGCCGCCTTCGCCACACGTAATCGGTTTCACCGGATGCAGGCTGAAGGTGCTGAGATCGGCGAGTGATCCGACGGGCTGGCCGCCCGCCGCGCCGCCGAGGGCGTGGCAGGCGTCGGCCACGAGCGCGAGTTTGTGGCGGGCGGCGAGCGCCCGGAGCGCGGCGTAATCACAGGGTTGCCCGGCGTAATCGACGGCGATGATGGCCCGCGTGCGCGCGGTGATTTTTCGCTCCACGTCCGCCGGATCGACGAGCAGCGTGCGCGCATCCACGTCGGCGAAAACCGGGGTGCCGCCCTGATAGACGACGCAGTTTGCGGAGGCCACGAAGGTGATCGCGGGGACGATGACTTCATCGCCGGGGCCGATGCCGAGCGCGGCCATGGCGGCGTGCAGCGCGGCGGTCCCGGAGGAGACGGCCACGGCAAAGGCGCTGCCGGTGAACGTGGCGAAGGCGCGCTCGAATTCCTCGACCTTCGGGCCGGTCGTCAGCCAGTCGGAGCGGAGGACTTCGGCGACGGCGGCGATGTCGTCTTCGTCCACCGACTGGCGGCCGTACGGGAGCAGGGTCGAGCGGACGGGATCGGAGACGGGGTTGTGCATTTCGTTAAAAGCGGAGGGTCGTTGGCTTGGCGTTCGCGGTTTCTCGGCGGACCACCTCCGCCCTTTTCAGTCAGCGATTCTTCACTCCGGCATGGTTCGCAAAGCCTCCCAAGCCTTCGTTCAGAATGACGGTAGGTCGAGGGCTAGACTTCGACGTCCGCAAAAGACTTCAGCTCCTCGACGCTGAGCCACTGGGTATTCGAGTCGCTGGCGTAGCGGTAGCCTTCCGCCGGGCGCCGGCCACCGGGCCAGGCCTCGCGGTTCCACCAGGGATGCGCCGGCTCGACGACGAACATGTCGTCCAGCTCGATGGCATCGCGGGCCTCGTCTTCGCTGAGCAGGACCTCGTGCAGTTTCTCGCCGGGACGGATGCCGACGTTTTCGACCGGACAGCCCGGCGCGATGGCGGTGGCGAGGTCGAGGATGTTCATGCTCGGGATTTTCGGGACGAAAACTTCGCCGCCGTGCATGCGCTCGATGCAGTGGATGACGAAGTTCACGCCCTGATCGAGCGTGATCCAAAAGCGCGTCATCCGCGGATCGGTGACGGTGACCTTGCCGGTGGCGCGCTGCTTTTTGAAAAGCGGGATCACACTCCCGCGGCTGCCGACGACGTTGCCGTAGCGGACGCAGCTAAAGATCGTCCCGACATCGCCGGAGTAGGCGTTGCCCTGCACAAAGAGCTTCTCGGCGCAGAGCTTGGTGGCGCCGTAGAGGTTGACCGGGTTCACGGCTTTGTCGGTGCTCAGCGCGAGCACTTTTTTCACGCCCTGATCGATCGCGGCTTCGATGACGTTGGTGCCGCCGACGATGTTCGTCTTGATGGCCTCGATGGGGTTGTACTCGCATGCCGGGACCTGCTTGAGCGCGGCGGCGTGGACGACGATATCGACGCCGTGAAAGGCGCGCTCCAGCCGCTCGCGGTCGCGCACATCGCCGATGAAATAGCGCACCGGCGAGCCGCCGGTGTCGGGAAAATGCTGCCGCATATCGTGCTGCTTGAGTTCGTCCCGGCTGAAGATGATCAGCTTTTTCGGCCGATACTTTTCCAGCATCACCGAGACGAATTTTTTGCCGAAGGAACCTGTCCCTCCGGTGACGAGAACTACTTTGTCGGTCCAATTCATGGGTCTGATTTCTGACTAGATGGACAGCAGCAGCTTCTCGGTTTCCGAGAGTTTGCCGTGCGTCGCGATGCGGTTGTTAAACGGGTAGAGGCTGGCGTGGCTGAGGAACGTCGCGATGTAGGCGACGCGGATTTGGCCGGGCTGGAGGCGGCTGCCGAGGTGGTAGCAAAGGGCGGTGTCGATGTAGAAGCTTTTCAAACGCGGGCCGTAAACGGCGACGGCCTGGTCGGCGAGGCCGGACGCGGACATGGCTTCATCCGACACGCGGCCGGGGATGAAAGTGTTGGGAACTTGGGCCGAAGGCGCGACCGGCAGATAGGTGAAGGGACCATTCTCCTGCTGCTCGACGGCGGTCAGATAGACCCAGAGTTTGATCGTTTTGGAATCGCCGTAGTCGCGATGCCAAAGCTGCGATTCCTCCCAGGTGTCATGGTCCGTGCCGTGCGACTTCAGCACCTGCACATCGGCGAGATAGGGGACGTGGCCGAAGTAGGCGCTGACGATTTTCTGGATCCCGGGCTGGAGGGCAAAGCGCACGTAGATGCTGTCGGCGTGCAGATCGCTGTCGTCGGTGATCTGGGTGAAAAAGCTGCGCAAGCTCTTGCCCTGGCCACCCGCCTGGAGTTTCGCGTCGGCGGCACGGTCGAGTTCGGCAAGCAGTCCCGCGTCGATCTCCGGGCCGGCGGTGGCGTAGCCGGTCGCATGGAGTGCGGCGACGCGGCTCCGGGAATCCGCGGAGAGATCCGCGGCGAGCCGGGTGCCGATGCGCGCCCGGCGCAGGGTCGAGCCGGGATGGCGGAGAGCGACGTAGGCTTTCCGCAGGTAACGCAGCGGGCTGCCCGGAGCAGTGCAGCGCTTTTGATAGGTTTTGAGGGTGTTGATCAGGTTCATGACTGGCTTGGGTGAAGGGTCTCGCCGCGCCGCCGTTTGACGATGCCGGGGACGCCCGCGCAGACGCTGCTCTCGGGGACGTTTTTTGTGACGACGCAGCCCGCGGCGAGGACGGTATTCGGGCCGACGGTGACGCCGTCAAGCACGATGACACCCGCGCCGATCCAGACGTTGTCGCCGATGACGATGCCGCGGCTGGTGAAGCCCTGCTCGTGCATGGGCCGCGTGACATCGTCGAAATTGTGATTCGAGGAGATCAGCGTCACGTTCGTGCCCGTGCGCACTTCGTCGCCGAGGGTCAGCCCGCCGGTGAAACCGTAAAGCACGTCGAAGGAATGGATGGTGCAGTTGCGCCCGATTTTGATGAAGCCGCCGAAGCCGGTGACGAGTTTCGCGTAGGGCATGATGAGCGTGCCGGAGCCGATTTCGATGCGCGATGCGGCGTCGATGCAGTTCAGCCACGCGTCCTCGCGCACCCGAGCGTGGGCGGCGATGTGGATGTTCTTGGCATGGCCCTCGATCTTGGCCCGGAAGGAAACGCGGGCCGTGAGCGCCACGGAGGGTCGGCCGGGGAGCGCGTCGTTGAGCATTTTAACGGCGCGCTGCCGCACCCGAAACCAGAGGCTGCGCAGGCCGTGGATCATCGGGCGAGGGCGCTGCGGAGCCGTTCCGGGTGGTTGAAAAAGCGGTCGAGGTAATCCGCGACGCCGCGCTCCCGTTCGGGCGTGGCCCCGGCGATCAGCTCGTCGAAAATGGCGGGCTGCTCGATGCGCGCACCCCAGTCCGGGCCGGTGAAGTGGCGCTCGTCGATCGGGTTGACCGGCGCGCCGACGAGGTCGGGCGTGGAGAAATAATTCATGTAGAAGAACTCCTCGATCGCACTCCTGGAGACAGGCACCGCCAGCCGGTCGGCCTCGCGGATGCAGCGTTCGTACTCCGGCAGGGTCCCGGCGTGGATATTGAAGGCGTAAGCGATGTGCGGATTGTCCCCGCAATTGACCACCGGGACGCCGCGATAGGCGTACTCGTGGCCGGCCGTGCCATGCACCGTGAACATGGCGGCGATGCCGTCGTCGAGGATTTGCGCGTTCGAGGTGTCGGCTGGCAGGAAGGTGATTTTCGGGAAGCGCTGCCGAAGTTGCTCCACGATTTCGGCGTTCGCCCGGTTGATGGTCGCCCGCGCAGCATCGGCGGTGCAGGGATGCGGCTTCACGTACCAGCGGAAGGGTGTCTTTTCCGCGCGCTCGAGGAGGAAGGTGATCCACTCGAAAAAATCCGGAAATAGGATGTCGCGGAAGCCGTGCGGCGAGTCCACGAAGTCGTGCATCATCACGAGGACGCGCGGCTCGGGTCCGTCGTCGAGCACGCGCCCGCCGCCCGCCGCGTAGGTGGTGCCGGTCATGTTGACGAGCGGACAGAATTTACCGGAGAGCCGCTCCTCCAGGGCCGTCCGCGCGCGCGTGATGGCGGCGGTTTTTTCCGCCTCGCCCAGCTCCGCGAACATCTGGGGAAAGGCGTAGTAGCGGCTGAAGCTGAGCGGGCACGGGAAGGGGTGGTGACCGCGTCCGGTCGGGGCGGAGTCGAGCTTCAGGAGATGAAAGGGATCGCCGAACGCCACCATGTAGATCGGCACGCCGGCGCGAAACATGAGCCGCGTGATGAGGCCGCTGTTGAGGTAGCTGAAGTCGTCCGTGATGAAGGCTGCGACGCGCGTGCGGGCGAGGTAGTCGCGGGTCGCGCAGAAGATGCGGAGCGCCTCCACCAGCACGTCGCGCAAGCGCGGGTCGTCGAGGCGGACGGTCGGCTCGTTGAAGTAGCGGAGATAGCTGTCGTAGATCTGGTCGCCGATGATGACTCCATCCACGGCGAGATGGATGACGTCCCACTTCGTCCGCAAGCCCGCGAGGATCTCCGCCGCCTGGGTCTGGATGCGGCTTTCGTGAGCGGCGGCATCCTCGATGCCGAGGGCCAAGCGCGCGCCGAACGCGGCGTAGAGTTTTTTCAGCGAGGGCGAAACGGTTCCGACAAATTGGTAGGATTCGATGCGGGCGCGGTGCTTTTGCGCGAGAAAGTTTGTGACGTAGGCGGAGCAGAAGATCCAGGGATTCGACGGGAAGAGGCCGAGCAGGATGACCGCCTCTCCGGGCGGCGCGGGCTGCGGCCACTTCCGCCGGGCGAACGCCACGAAGCGGCGCCGGCACGCCTCCCCATCCCACTTTTCCACGAGGCGGGAAACGCGCTGCCGGGCCCGATGGACGAGCCGCGTCATGGGAGCAGCGCCGCGGCGCGCGGGGCGGATTCGGCGGCGGGAGGCCGCGCATTTTCCAGCCGCCACTGGCCGGCGACGAGGGCCATCCCCTGGTGGATGGTGGGCAACTGGCCGCTGCCAAAAAAATCCCCGCCCTCCACGGCCAGCTCGGTGGCGTTTTCCATCTGGTCGAGCACGATGCCGCCGAGCGGCGCAGTGCAGACGAGGTAGTCCAGCCGGAAGGTGGCCGACGGCAGCGGCAGCGCGCGCAGGCGGCAGACGAACGCGCCCTTTTCCGGCAGCGGGGCCGGGAAGGATTCGCCGGTGATCAGGTTGCACTGCATGAAGACCGGCACATCGAGTTCGCTCTTGACCGTGAGCGCCACGTAGAGCGCGGGGTGGGCGAGGTGCGGCGCGGTGGTTTCAAAGTGGAAGATGACCTCCAAATCCTCGCCGGCCGGCGCGGTCGTGACCGGCTGGCCGGCGCGGTCGCGGTACTCGATGGCGACCACGCGGACCTGCCCGTTGCCCCGGCGATCCGGGCGGTCGCGCAGGCAGCCGAGATGCGTGCTGAGGCTGTTCACGTAGTAGGCGATGGCCTCGGTCTGGGTGCGGTCAAATTTCACCCG
>JAYWEB010000248.1:0-10150 GCA_043779575.1 Chthoniobacter sp.
CTCCAGATCGGCGGGGATGAGCACGTAGCTTTTCAGTCCGGCGCTGGCGGCATTGGCGGCCACGGAGTTGGCGAGGTTGCCGGTCGAGGCGCAGGCCACTACTTTGAAACCCAGCTCCCGCGCGCGGCTCAGCGCCACGGAGACGACGCGGTCTTTGAAACTCAGCGTGGGGTAATTGACGGTGTCGTTCTTGACGTAAAGCTCGCGGATGCCGAGCGCCCGCGCGAGCCGGTCGGCTTTGACGAGCGGGGTGAAACCGACCTGCGTGCCGACGGTCGGCTCGCCATCAATGGGCAGCAGCTCGCGGTAGCGCCACATGGTGTGCGGGCGGGATTCGATGGCCGCGCGGGTGAGCACGGGGCGGATGGCGTCGTAATCGTAGGCCGCCTCGAGCGGGCCGAAATCGAAGTCGCAGACGTGGATGGCCTGCTTGGGATAAAGGCGGCCGCACTCGCGGCACTTGAGGCTGGTGAAGAAGGGCGATGGTTTGTCCATAAGTCGTGTGGACTTCCATCGAGGATCGAGTGGCGGTGAGGACAAAGATTCGGGGCTGAAACCGCCGAATCTCTTCTCATCTTTTCCGCCGGTGCTTGCGCGCCTGCGGCTGGATTTGGCACCTGGTCCCCGGAGGAAAGGCGAAAGGCGAAAGGCGAAAGGCGAAAAAAGCAGCGCGGCTGCCTTTTCAACCTTCAACCTTCAACCTTCAACCTTTCCACCAAGCGGTTGCCGTGACTTCATTGGGCCAGTCCCTCGGTCACTCTTGATGAAAGTGCGCGGAAAGTAGGGACTTGGATTGCGAGCGTCAAATGGTTTTTCCTTGCTTGCCGCGCCCGCCGCGTTCTCAGACCGTCCGCCGTGTTTGCTTCCAGAAAAACCGATCTCATCGTTCTCCTCGTCATCTCGTTCATCGCCTTTTGGTGGCGGCTCGGGACGCTGGGGCTGATCGATCCCGATGAGCCATTTTACGCGCAGACCGCGCGGGAAATGGTGCAGTCCGGCGACTGGGTGACACCGCAGATCTACGGCGCCCCGCAGTTTGAAAAGCCGATCTTTTACTACTGGCTCGTGGCGGGTTCGTTCAAGGCGCTGGGCGAAACGGAATTCGCCGGGCGGATGCCGACGGCGGTTTTCGCGACGGTGCTGGTGCTGCTCGTCTGGTGGTTTGGCTCGCGGGTGTGGAATGGGCGGGCGGGTTTCCTCGCGGCGCTGGTGCTGGCGACGGGGCTGGAGTTTTGCGTGATGTCGCGGCTCATGCTCACGGACATCCCGCTGGCCGCGTTCATCGCGGCGTCGGTTTTCTGCTACTGGCTGGCAGTGCGCCACGAGGGGGAGCGCGACAAGTGGATGTTCTGGCATCTCGTCTGGGCGGGCTTCGCCGTGCTGACCAAAGGCCCCCTCGGGTCGCTCGTCACGGTCATGGCCACGGTCGCGTTTTCGCTCGGCATGAAACGCCCGCTGCTCTTTCGCGGGCGCGGTTTTTGGTGGGGCGTGGTGGCCTACGCGGTCATCGTGGTGCCGTGGTATGGGGCGATGTTTGCCTGGCACGCGCAGCCGTTCTGGGAGGAGTTTTTCATCCGCGACAACTGGCTGCGCGTGATCCGCGCCGAGCATCCCTCAAACAACCACATCTGGTATTACCCCGGCTTGCTCTTCCTCGGCTCGCTGCCGTGGATGCCCGCCGTGGCGCTCACCGTGCAGCGCGCGTGGGGGCGGCTGCGCGCGGATGAGGCGGCGTTTTTCCAATGGTGCTGGCTGCTCACCAGCCTGGTCTTCCTGACCATCTGCCAGTCGAAAATCCCGTCCTACGCCTTCTACCTCTTCGTGCCGCTCGCCCTCCTCATCGGGCGCACGCTGGATGATTTCCTGGCGCACGGTTTCGCCACAGCCGGCGAGCGGCGGCTGGTCATCGCCAGCGCGGTTTTCCAGTGCGCCGTGGTCGGCGTTTTCGTCGCGCTGCCCTCCGTCCCGTGGCTCGCGGACAAGAGCGCCTCGCTCACCAAGACGCTCCGCCCATTTGAGGTGCCGGTGCTGATGGTCTTCGGATGTCTCGCCGTGAGCGTCGTTTTCCTGCTGCTGAAAAAGCACGCCGTCTGGCTGCTCGCCAGCTCCACCGCGAGCCTCGCGCTGCTCGTGGGCGCGCTCACCGTGGCGCTCCCCGCGGTCGAGGCGGAAAGCTCCGCGCGGCCCGTGGCCCAGGCGCTGATGCGTGCGCGCCGGGGCGACGAACCGCTGCTCACCGGCCCCTTCCTCGCGCGCGGCATCATCTACTACACGCATACCGACATCACCGCGCCCAACCCAGCGGTGCGGGTGCTCGCCAAAAAGGAGCAGCCCTTTTGGGCCGCCCACCCGATCCCCGTGGTGGTCTGGATAAAAGGGCTGCACAAGTTTCTCGAGGAGCATCCCTCCGCCCTCTGCGCGCTGCGCAAATCCGACTGGCGCAGTTTCGCTGGCGAGAAAGCCTTCAGCGCGCGCGAGGATTTTCTCGAGGTGGGCGAAAATGTCGTCGTCCGCGCCGTGCGCCCAATCCCCGCGGCGGAACCCGCCAAGTAATCGACGCGCCTACTTGAAGAGCGCCCGCGCCGCGCGGCGGACCTCGAACAGCAGCCGCTTCGGATCGGAGAAAAAGCCGTGGCGCAATTTGCGTCCGACCTCCACCAGCACCCCGCCGCGCTTGCGCCACGCAAGCTTGCGCGCCTCATCATCCGTGCATTTTTCATCGTTCCACGGAAACGCGCGCTCCACCCCGCGCGGCGTGGGTGGGATTTCAAAGGCGAGGATGTAGGCGCGGCGCGGCGCGTTCGTATTGTTCGGCCCGGCATAGTGCAGCGTGCGCCCCGCGTGAATCGTGCAGCCGCCTGGGGGGAGCGGGCACGGCACGGCCTTGGTCGCGTCGAAAGTAGAGGGATCCGTCTCCAGCGCGTGAACCGAGGGGTCGTCGCCCGGCGAGCGATGCCGCAGGACTTCGCCGCGGTTCGTGCCGGGCACGTATTGCATGCAGCCGTTTTCCAGCGTGGCCTCCTGCAGCGGCATCCAGATGCTGACCTGGTTGTAGTCAAAATTCGCGTCGTAGCGGTGCGCCTCGTCCTGATGCCACGGGGTCGCCGCGCCATGCCGCGCCGGTTTCAAAATGGCGTGCTCAAATGCCGGTCCGGCTTCCGGCCCGAGGAGCTGCCGCGCGATGCTCAACGCATTGGCGCGAAAGATCGTAGCGCGCAGTTCGGGCGCGTAATGCACGGGGCTGATGAGCTGCTTGAGTCTGGGCGGGCCGCTTTCTCCCGCCCGCCCGACCAAGTCGTACTGCGCGCCTTCCTTGAAGCCCACGTTTTCGGAAAATAACCGGTCGAAAATCTCGCGGAGCCGGGCAACTTCGGCAGCCGTGCTGATCGCCGGCAGGACGAGAAACCCGTCTTCCCGAAAAGCCCGGATTTGGGCCTCGGTGAGGTTGATCGTGGGTCGCCCGGTGATCGGAGCGGAAGTAGATGCGGTGGCGTTCATTGGGAAATGCAGGCTGGCCTCACGATTCAGCACAACGCGCACCAGCACTGGACGCGCTTCGTAGCGCGAGGCCGGCGAAAACGCCAGCGATGGTTTTTCTGGCAGGCGAAAAAGGCGCGTCCCTCACCCGCCCACAGCCTGATACTTCCGCAGCCCGTGCGCCCACAGCACCCGCGCGCAGCCCCACGCCACGAGCACCCAACCCGCCTGGATCGCCAGCCCTTCCACGAGCGCCGCACCCTGGATTCGCTCCATCCCGACCTGCGCGGGAAAGAACAGCTCGTAAGTGAACGGCGACCATTTCATGCACGCCTGAAACCACGCGGGCATGATATCCAGCGGGAAAATGTGGCCGCTCAGGAAGTATTCAAACGAGTAGAGCAGGAAGACGATCGTCGAAATCTCCAGCACCCAGAACGCGATCATCGCCAGCGAATACGCGATGAAAAACTGCAGCCCCGCCGCCAGCAGCGTCGAGAGCGCAAACGCCGGCCACGTCACCGCGTGCTCGGGGAGCCGGATGGCCTCGCGAAAAAACCACGCCAGCCCGAGGATCGGCACAAAGACAATCGCGATGTAGAGCAGCCGGTAGCTTAGATACGTGCAAATGCGGTAGCCGAGATAGCTCATCGGTTTCGTCAGATACGCACTCAGTTTGCCGTCCCGGATTTCCCCCGCGATCTGCCACTCGTCCTCGGTCGGCGTGATCAGGTTATCGAGAAACACCGTGACGAGAAAATAGAAGATCATCCCCTGGTAATCATAGCCGCTGATCGTCGTGCCCTTGCTGACAAAGACCGCCTTCCAAATGAAAACCATGCCGACCAGCGGCACGATGCCGAAGACCATCCGCAGCAGGAAATTCCAGCGATAGACAAAGGTGTTCTGCAGCCCGATGTCGAAAAACTTCCAGTACTTCCGCAGCGGCGCGAGCCGGGCGAGCAGGACGGCGGTCATCGGGTGGAAAAGGCGCCGCCCCCAGCTGCGCCTGCGCTTTCCGCACGGTCGGCCGTTTGCTCGTGAAGTGCTCTGCTCATACCGCCAGCCGATACGCACCGGCCGTCGCCCCCGCAAGCCTACATTCGGCCGAAGCTCCGCCTTCTTTTTAGTCCGAGATCGTGGCTTGGAGGCTTGGAGGCTCCTCGTCTTTCTCGGCGTCGCCCGCCCCTTCCAGCAGCGGCAGCGGCAGGCTCTTGCTGGCTTTGGCTCCGAGGCGGCGGAGTTCCTCGGTTTGGCGGACGAGGTTGCCTTTGCCTTGGGAGAGCTTCCGCATCGCGTCGTCGTATTGCTTTTGCCCCTCGCCGAGCGCGGAGCCCACTTTTTCCAGGTCGCCGATGAAGCCGCAGAACTTGTCGTAGAGCGCGCCGCCGCGGCGGGCGATCTCGGCGGCGTTTTCCTGCTGCGCGGCGAGACGCCAGACGGAGCTGACGGTGCGGAGCGTGGCGAGGAGGGTGCTGTTGGTGATGAGCACGACGTTGCGATCCAGCGCCTCGGAGAAAAGATCGGGCTCGTGCGCGACGGCGGCGAAGAACGCGGCTTCGAGCGGGATGTACATGAGGACGAAATCGGGGGAGCTGATGCCGTAAAGATCCTGGTAGCGCTTGGCCGCGAGGTCCTTCATGTGCCGGCGGATGGATTCGATGTGCTTCTGCAAATGGATGGCGCGCTGGGTGTCATCCTCGGTGTTGAGGTGCGCCTCGTAGCTGATAAGCGAGACCTTCGAGTCGATGACGAGGTGCTTGCCGTCGGGCAGCTTGACGATCACGTCGAGGAAGCGCCGCTGCTCGCCCTCGGCGTCGGCGGCGGACTGCTGGCGGTCGTAGTGGAGGCCGCGTTGCAGGCCGGATTTTTCGAGGATCTGGTCGAGGCGCTGCTCGCCCCAGTTGCCGAGCACTTTCACATCGCCCTTGAGCGCGCGGGCGAGGTTCGCGGCCTCGCTGCCGATGCGGGCGATCTGGTCTTTGAGAACGGCGTTCTGTTTGCCCGCCTCCGAGTGCGTTTCCTCCAGCCGCGATTTGAAGTCTTTGAGATTCTCGCGCAGCGGATCGAGGATTTTGGCGAGCCCCTCGTTGCTCTGCTCTTTGAAATGGGTGGCGTTCTCGACGAGCAGGCGGTGCGAGACGGCTTCGAATTCCTTGCGGAAAGCCTCGTGGATTTTTTGCAGCTCGCCGCGCTCCGCCGCGAGCTTTTCGGCCAGCGATTCCACACGCGCCCCCGATTCGCTGCGGGCTTTCTCCGCGCTCAGAAGCTGGGCACTTAGCTCCGTCTCGCGCGCCTGCGCCTGGCGGTCTTCCTCGCGGAGCTGGGCGAGCGTTTTTTCGAGTTCACCGAGCCGGGCGGCGGCGGCGGCGTGGGTGGTGCGTTCCTGGGAAAGTTCGGCTCGGGCCGCGGCGAGTCCCGCCTCCGCCTGGGTGCGGGTCTCCCGCGTTTCGCGCAGCGCCTGCTCGGCCTCGGCGCGCTGCTCCTGCGCGGAATTTTCCACCGCCCGCTGGGTGGCCTGCGCCGCGGCACTCTTCCGCGACCCCAGCAGCCAGCCGATGACCGCTCCGAGGAAAACTCCGAGGGTGAGCGCGATGAAGACATTCTGCATGGCGGTAAAATGGGGACTGCACGCCGCGCGGCAAGAGCATTGCGGAGCGGCTCCGCGGCGGGATTACGCTTACGATTAAGAACCGAACCCGCAGACCTCCCTTTCGCTCACGCGAAGTGGGTGTCCTCGTGCGCATAGGGTGGGGCGCAGCAGCAGAGAAAGCGCAGCGGCTCGCGGGCGGCGATGGTGTGCCAGGCACCCGCCGGGATGAGGATCGCGTCGCCGGGGCCGACGGTGCGTTTCTCGCCACCGATCTCCATTTCGCCCCGGCCCTCGAGGATGAAATAAAACTCCTCCGCGACCCGGTGGTAATGCCGCTGCGTGGCCGTGCCGGCAGGGACGCGCGCCTCGGCGAGGCTTTGCTTTTCCACCGGCGCATTCGTGCGGTCGATGATGCTGCGGATGGTGGAGCCGTCCTTGGTGGTGAAGGGTTTTTGGTCGGCGAGTGGGAGCACGGTCATGGCGGAGTGTGACCGGCGGCGGGTGCCGGCTGACAAGGCGAATGTGCGCCGCCGGGTCACTTGCCACTTGCCTCCCCGCACCTGCCACCCTCCACTCCGCGCATGAATTTTTTCCACGGCTGCACGGCTCTCATCACCGGCGCGTCCTCGGGCCTCGGCGAGGAATTTGCCCGCCAGCTCGCGCCGCATGCCCGCGCGATCATCCTCGTGGCGCGGCGCATGGACCGGCTGGAGGCGCTGAAGCGCGAACTCGACCGCCCCGGACTGACGATCCACTGCCACGCCGCCGATCTCGCGGATGAGGTGCAAATCGAAGCGCTGCTCGCCGCGCTGGCCGCGAGCGGGGAGCGCGTGAGTCTGCTCATCAATAACGCCGGGCTCGGCGACCACGGGCTGTTTGAGGAAAGCGATTGGCTGCGCGTGCGCGCGATGCTCGATGTGAACATCACGGCGCTCACCCGCCTGAGCCACGCGCTGCTGCCCGATCTCGTGCGCGCGGGCCGCGGAGCGATCCTGAACGTGAGCAGCATCGCGGGCCTGCTGCCGCTGCCAAAGATGGCCGTGTACGCCGCGACGAAGGCTTACGTGACGAGCTTTTCCGAGGCGCTGCGCGCGGAGTTGCGCGGCACCGGCGTCTCCGTCACCGCGCTGTGTCCGGGGCCGGTGAACACGGAGTTTTCCCTCACCGCCGACCGCTCCACGGGACGCGACCGCATGCCCGCGCCGGAGATTTTCAAAGTGCCGGTCGAGGAAGTCGTGAGCACCGGACTCGGCGCGGTGGAGCGCGATCGCGCGCGGGCCATTCCGGGCTGGCTCGTCTGCGTGGTCATGACCATCACCTCGCTCGTGCCGATCTTTCTGCTGCGCGTGTTTCTCACGCAGCGCCGGCGCGGGGAAAGCTGAACGCGCCGCGCCCAAGCCGTCATCCTGAGCGGTGCGTCGTCCTTGCGGGCGCGGCGGAGTTGCCCTATCACCCACCGCCATGCTCGACATCACCAAACTCTATCTCTTCATCTTCGGAGCCCTCACCATCGCTGGCGGCGTCATGGGATTTGTCAAAGCGGGCAGCAATGCCTCGCTCATCGCCGGGGGAGTTTCCGGGGCGCTCCTCCTCGTTGCCGGGTATCTCGTGGCTTCCGGTAAAGTGCAGCCGGGCCTCATTCTCGGCATCGTGGTCTCGATCGCGCTGGCCGGACGTTTCGTGCCGGCGTTTCTCAGCACGCACAAATTCATGCCCGCCGGAATGATGGCTCTGCTGAGCGTGATGGGCGTTGTGATAACGGTGCTTGGCCTTGTGAAAAAGTAGTGCGCCGCGCTCTCGCCAGTCTCGCGCTGCTCGTGCTCACGGGCTGCCCGCGTCCCCCGGCCCCGCCGCCCGGCTTCCCCACGTCGCCGACCCCCGTGCCAGCCACGCCGGTGCCGACTCCTCCGCCGACACCCGCCCCGCCCACCCCGCCGCCCGCGCCGTACGTGCCGAACAAGCGCCTCGAAGTCGGCAAGATTTTCAACGGCATGAAGTATGAGGTGAAACTCGAAACCGAACATGGCACCACCGCCACGCGCGACCGCGAGGAGCCGGGGAGCTACACCGCCGAGCTGACGGTGAAAGTGAAAGTCCCCAAACCGAATCGGGAGTTGGACGAAATCAAAAGGCTCAACAGCGCGCTCCCCGAGCTGCTGCCCGCGCTGCCCGTGCTGCTCGAAACGGCCAGGGTCTCGCCCGTTTTCGACGACCTCTACCGGCTCAAAGTCAGCGCGCTGCAGGCCAGCCTCATGCGGCTCGACAACCTGCTTTCGCGCCACAATTTCTACGACTGCGAGACGCTGCTCGAACTCCAACACCCCGAGACGAAACGCCGCGCGCTCTTCATCCAGTCCGACATGGACAGCGACACCGACGGCTCGGACAGCGACCGCGTGGCCGAGGTCGATGGCGCGTCCTCGACCTTCCAGCCGTCCACGAGCTACCGCTGGGCGAAGAAGACCGACAAACCGAACTCCCTCATCCCGCCGCGCGAGGCGAAGGTCAAACAATGGGAGCAGGAGTTGAAAGCAAACGGCCTGACCGCGGCGCGGAAGGAAGACCTGCGCGACGCCATCGCGCGGACCCGGCGCGAGATCGGCGATTTGAAAACGTTCAGCTTTCTCGTCGCGTTCGCCGATCCCTACATCGTGCTGCCGGGCGCGATGGTTTCGCGCGGCCGGCCCGGTCCGTTCAAGCCGGCAGTCGGCGACTACTGCGTCGTGATTTACGGGAAGACGATCTATCCCGCAATCGTCGGCGACGTGGGGCCGATGAACCTGATCGGCGAAGCCTCCCTGCGCCTCGGCAAGCAGATCAACCCCAAGACCAGCGGCGAAACCCGCGCGACCAACGACCTCAAAGTCACCTACCTCATCTTTCCCGGCACTGCGGAGAAAATGGACGCGCCCGACCTCGCAAAATGGCGCGAGCGCTGCGAAAAACTCCTCGGCGAAATCGGCGGCTACGGCGGCGAGTTGTTCACCTGGGAAGACCTCACCAAACCCAAGACACCACCCGCCACGCCCATGCCGGCGACACCGAAACCAGCCACGCCAATCCCGGCCACCCCGGCTCCCGCCACGCCCGCGCCCCCAGCGACACCGCCGAAGCAAGACTGACGGCGGAGGCTCAGTATTTCAAAACCCGCGCGAGGAAAGCGCGGCACTCCGCCGAGCGCGGCGCGGCGAAAAGCTCCGCCGCCGGCGCGTGCTCGACGATGCGCCCGCCGGCGAGGAAAGCGACCCGGTCGGCGACACGGCGGGCGAAACCCATCGCGTGCGTCACGAGCAGAAAATCGCGGCCCTCGTTCTTCAGCTCCTCGATGACCTCCAGCACTTCGGCGGTCATCTCGGGATCGAGCGCGCTCGTCGGTTCGTCGAAAAGGAGGAGGCGCGGCTTGATGGCGATGGCCCGCGCAATGGCCACCCGCTGCTGCTGCCCGCCGCTGAGTTGCGCGGGTTTTTTGTGCCCGTGGTCCGCGAGTTGGAAGCGACGCAGCGCTTCCCGCGCGATGTGCTCCGCCTCGCTGGCGGAATGGCCATGCACCTTTTCCAGCGGGAGCGTGATGTTCGCGAGCGCGGTGAGATGCGGGAAGAGATTGAACGCCTGAAAGACCACGCCGAGCCGCCGCCGGTGCGCGCGCAGCTTTTCCTCCTCGTCGAAAGCGACCGCGTCGCCGTTGAGCGCGACCGTCCCCGCGTCCGGCGTCTCCAAGCCCGCGATGATGCGGAGCAGCGTGGATTTTCCCCCGCCGCTCGGCCCGATCAGCGCGAGGCTGCGCAGCTCGCCGAAGTCGCAGGTGATGTCGTCGAGCACGCGATGTGCGGCGAAGGACTTGGTGAGACGAGCGAGCGTCAGGCGCATGATTTCAGTTGGCGGGCGGAGTGTGAAATCCGGGGAGCACACGCGTCCCGCGTGTTGGTCGCGGCGTCCCGCCGCGACGAACTTCCTGCCGCGTGTGGAGTGATGGCGCGCACTCCCTGCATTGGACGCGCAACGGAAGTTCGCGATGTCGGGACGACATCGCCAGCACGCGGGACGCGCGCGCTCCCCAGCAATCGCAGCGCACGTTTCATG
>JAYWEB010000249.1:0-4075 GCA_043779575.1 Chthoniobacter sp.
GAGAGGCTGGCGAGGCCGAGGAGGGGGACGAGGTTTTGGATGAAGGTGAGCTGCGGGCGCATGGTGTCGGGCATCGCGTCGCGCTGCTGTTTGTAGGCGGGCTGGAGGGCGACGCGGCGCTGCGGTATACCGCGATCCCAGACGACGGCGGCGAGGTCGGGCGCGAGGTCTTTGAGCATGCGGCGGACGGTTTTGACGAAGCCGTAGATGGCGTTGACGGGCTGGCCCGCGGCGGTGGTGAGGTCGCGGATGGCGAAGAAGGAGCGATAGACGTAGTAGTGGCCGTCGATGAGGAGAAGTTTCACGAATGACGAATGACGGATGGGGAATGATGGACGAAGCCTGAAATCAGCGGGTGGCGGGGGAACTCGGGCGAAGTGGGTCGGCGTCATTCGTCATTTCCCTCCCGCCGCCTCCGCCCGCGAAAAGTTAGAGGTCCTTCGACTGCGTTCCCGCCCGCCTGCGCCCGCCGGGAACTCCGCTCAGGATGACGGTTTTTTTTTCGCTGCGTTCAGTTTTCCTCGTCGAAATCGAGGTGGAGCTGGGCGGGGCGGACGCGGCTGGCGCGGTCGCGGTCGCGGAGCTGGCGGCGGTAGAGCCAGAGGAAAAGCGCGCCGACGAGGGTGAGTTCGATGCCGAGGCCGAACATGGGTGGCGGTCAGTTTCGGAACTTGCGGACGAGGGCGACCATGACGCCCTGGATGACCAGCTCGCGGACGGGGAGCAGGTCGGGGAAGCGCGGGTTCTCGGCTTTCAAATAGGGCCACCCGCGCTGGCGGAGGTAGCGCTTCAGCGTCGTCTCGCCGTCGATCAGCGCGGCGACGACGGCTCCGGGCCGGGGCTCGCGGTTTTCGAGGATGACGAGGTCGCCGTCGCTGATGTCGGCCCCGATCATGGAGTCGCCGCGCACTTTCAAGGCGAAGACGCGGCGGCCCTGGGCGACGCCGAGGCTGGCGGCGTCGATGGAAAGGATGCCGTCGTTTTCCTGCTCCACAGTCGCCGCGTAGCCGGCGGCGATCTGGCCGTAAATCGGCACGTCGATGATCCGCTCGCGTTCGAGATGGACGGTGAGCGCGACGGCGCGGGCCTTGCCGGCGGGCCGCTGGATGAAGCCCTTTTTCTGCAACGCGCGCAGGTGGTTCATCGCGGCCGTCTGGCTGGCGAAACCGAAGTGCTGCTGAATCTCGCGGGTGGAGGGGATGATGCCGGTGCGCGCTTGCGAATCGGCAATGAAGTCGAGGATTTGCTGCTGGCGGGCGGTGGGCGCTTCCATGTTCCAGCGAACACTATTGGGTCGAAGCCGGATGGCAATGGGGAAAATGCCGGGACTAATAAACGGCGAGCCCCGGCCCGCCGGGATGTTGGCCCGTCGGCCTAAAACTCTCCGCCTCCGTGGCGGCGCTTGGCGTCTTCGAGCACGGCGTGGCTCCGGTCGAGGGGGGCTTTGAGGATGTTGGTCCGGGCGGGTGGCGCGGGTTCGCGCGAGTCGGTGGTGAGCGGGGCGGCAGCGCTGGCGGTGACGGCTGCGGTCACGGATTTGACCGGCGTGTTTCGCGCAAAGCCGAAGCAGATGATGGCGACGGCGGCGATGATGAAGAGGTATTTCATGCTTGCTGGGGGAGCAGCGACCGGGCCACACCGGGCGGCTTGAAAATCGCGCTCGTCCATTACAGCTACCCGCCGGTCATCGGTGGCGTGGAGATCGTGCTGGCGGCGCACGCGCGGCTCTTTGCGGAGCACGGGCATGAGGTGACGGTGCTGTGCCGCCGGGGGGCGAGCGACGATCCGCGGATCCGCGTGGAGCGGCTGGGGGAAAAGGTGGACGCCGCCGCGCTGGCGGGCCTGCTGGCGGGGCAGGACGTGGTGTTTCTGCACAATGTGACGACGATGCCTTTTGATCGGCCGCTCACGGCGGCGCTGGCGCGTGCGGCGGAGCGGCTGACGGCGGTGCGTTTCGTGGCGTGGATTCACGACATCGCGGCGGGCCATCCCGACTACGAAATTGCCGCGACCGATGAGCTGCTGGCGCGGGCGCATCCGCGTTACGAATACGTCGCGGTTTCGGAGCTGCGGCGGCGGCAGTGGGCGGCGCTCACGGGGGCGCGGAGCCGCGTGATCCCGAACGGGGTCGATCCGGCGCGGGTGCTCGGGCTGACGGCGCGGGTGGCGGACTGGGCGGCGAAACATGGGCTACTGGAACGCGAGATCGTGCTGCTGCACCCGACGCGGCTCCTGCGGCGGAAAAACGTGGAGCTGGGGTTGGCGGTGACGGCGGCGCTGAAGGCGGCGGGCCGCTCGTGCGCGTATCTGGTGACGGGACCACCGGACCCGCACCACGCCGCTTCGCGCGAATACGCGGCGGAGTTGCGGGCGCTGCGGGCGCGGCTCGCTTTGGAAAACGACGCGCTCTTTCTGCACGAGAGCGCGCCGGTGGAGGAGCGCGATCTGGCGAGTCTCTACGCGCTCGCGGACGCGCTGTTTTTTCCGAGCCGCCAGGAGGGCTTCGGGCTGCCGGTCATCGAAGCGGCGCTGCACCGGCTGCCGATTTTCTGCGCGGCGCTCGAACCGCTCGACACGCTGCTCGCGCGCGGCGTGGCGTTTTTCGCCCTCGACGCCGACCCCGCGCAGATCGCCCGCGAGATCGCGGCGCAACTCGGCGCGGCGGACGCCTGGCAGGCGCGCAGGCAGGTGCGGCGGGAGTACGCTTGGGCGGCGGTGTATCGAAATTTCCTCGCGCCGCTGCTCGCCGGGCCGCACGCTGCGCGGACATCCTGACCGCCATGCAAATCACCGCCCACGCACCCACGATCGACCCCGGCGCGCTCGACGCGATCCTCCGGGCGGAGCACGGCGATCCGTTCTCCGTGCTCGGGATGCACGATGCCGCCGGGCAACTCGTGGTGCGCGTCTTCCGCCCCGATGCGCGGGCGGTGACGGTGCGCGCGGCCCACCCCGGCGGGGCGCTCTTTCCCGCGCGGCAGATTCACCCCGACGGCTTTTTCGAAGCGGTGCTCGAAGGCGCGACGGAACGCTTTTCCTACGTCCTCGATCTCACCGGGCACGAGGACCAGACGTGGACGGAATCCGACCCGTATGCCACGGGCATTTTGGTCGGGCCGCTGGATTTGCATCTCTTCGCCGAGGGGCAGCATTGGGAGCTTTACGAGATGCTCGGCGCGCATCTGCGCGAGGTGGATGGAGTGCGCGGGACGGCGTTTCATGTGTGGGCGCCAAACGCGCAGCGGGTCAGCGTGGTCGGCGAATTCAACGGCTGGGATGGCCGGCGCCACCCGATGCGCAAGCTGCTCGGCTGCGGGGTGTGGGAGATTTTCCTGCCCGGCGTCGGCGAGGGCGCGCACTACAAATTCGAGGTTCGGCAGTCGCACGGGGCGATCGTTTTGAAGAGCGATCCTTTCGCCTTTTTCGGCCAGCACGGCACCGCGACGGCCTCGCTCGTTTTCGACCTGAAGCGCTACGCCTGGAGCGACGCGGCGTGGCTGGCGGCGCGGCGCGCGAAGGAGTGGCATCGCACGCCGGTGAGCATCTACGAGGTGCATCTCGGCTCGTGGCAGCGCAAGGCGGAGGAAGGCGACCGCTTTCTCAGCTACCGCGAACTGGCGGACACGCTGCTGCCCTATGTCGTCGAGATGGGCTACACGCATCTTGAGTTGATGCCGGTCGTGGAGCATCCGTTCGAGGGCTCGTGGGGCTATCAGGTCACGGGTTATTTCGCGCCGACCTCGCGCTTTGGAAACCCGGACGAGTTCCGTTATTTCGTGGACCGCTGCCATCAGGCGGGCGTCGGCGTGATCCTCGACTGGGTGCCCGGCCATTTTCCGAAAGACGCGCACGGGCTGGCGGAGTTCGACGGCACGGATCTCTACGAGCACGCCGATCCGCGGCTCGGCGAGCACCGGGAATGGGGCACGCTCATTTTCAACTACGGCCGCAACGAGGTCCGCAATTTCCTCATCGCCAACGCGCTCTTCTGGCTCGACGAATATCACATCGACGGCCTGCGCGTGGATGCCGTGGCCTCGATGCTCTACCTCGACTACTCGCGCGAGCCCGGCGA
>JAYWEB010000250.1:0-10110 GCA_043779575.1 Chthoniobacter sp.
CCCACCCTCGCGCAGCAGGGCGGCGGCGCGCTCGCGCGGCCCGTGCCGGACTTCCGCCGCGGGCTGCCCATCGCGCCGGACGTGGCGGGGTTGGAAGACCAGCCGGCCCCGCCGAATACGCGCGACCTGACCGACCTGCACGAAACCTTTTTCGTCGATACGGCGTTCGGCGTCTCGACCCTGCGCGTCCTGCTGACCACCCGGGGGCGCGATGCCGATGCGCTGCGCCAGCGGTTCGCCCTCGCCGGGGTGGAGGCCGTGGCCCGCGAGCGCCTTGAGCACTACCGGGCGGCGTTCCCCCACTTGGAACGGGTGGGCCGGCTCGAATGGCGCGACGACCGCGAGCGCAACGAATTCCTGCTCGGCGAAGTTTTCGACGCCACGCACCTGCTCGTCCCGGGGACCACTCCAGACACGGCGATCTTCACTTTTTCATCCGGCCTCATCCGCGCGCTCCTCACGGCCCCGCGCGCCGCCCGCCGCGTCCACCCGCTCGCCATCGCCCATCCGTGCAATATCGAGCACCGCATCGCCATCGAGTCTCCGTCCATCCAGCGGGGCGAAGGCGCCACCGGCAAGAGCCCAAGCTTACCCTTCCAACTTTCCTACGCCACCACCCAGCAGCCGGGGCGCTACATCATCCACTACACGCTCCGCACCACGGCGGACTCGGTGCCCCCCGACAAATTCGAGAACTACAAAAAGAAGCTCCAAGAGGTCTGGGATTGGACCACCATCCATTACCCGCTGCCGACCGGCGTCACCGTCCCGTGGAGCAACCGCCAGCACGCCCAACTCCTGCCCCGCCCGCGCCCGGCGGAGCCCGGCGAACTCGCCGAACACCCTGCGCCCCTGCCCCTTTCCGCGGAAATCGCCCCGCCGCTCGCGTCCCGCGATCCAGATTACCGCGAGCCCGCCGCGGAGCCTCCGCCCGCGCGTTTGGTGGAAAAAATCGCGCCTCCGGTGGACGAGCAAGACGCGGATGGCGAAGCGGCTCCAGAGGAGGAATTCGAGGACGCCCCCAGCCCGCGCCGCCGCCGTCGCCGCCGCAAAAAGCGCAACCTCGAAGGCCTCTGGCTCGGCCTCAGCATCCTGCTCGTCGGGGCCGCCGGGCTGGCC
The DNA here is from genome assembly GCA_043779575.1 of Chthoniobacter sp. Lineage (GTDB taxonomy): Bacteria > Verrucomicrobiota > Verrucomicrobiia > Chthoniobacterales > Chthoniobacteraceae > Chthoniobacter. The sequence goes on from JAYWEB010000250.1 coordinate 1,120, forward strand.
GCAGTCCTCCTCATCAAGCGGGACGACGGTCCGCCCGCGTCGCCCATCGCCTCGGGGCTGCACACCCCGCACCCCGCCCGCCCCAGCAGCCCGCCGCCCGCCAAATCCATTCGCCTCGACGCCCCCACCGCCCTCCCCGGCGGCGCGATTCCTCCACCCGTCGATACCGGCTTTTTCCCATCGAAGCCCGGTCCCTTTTCCACCAACCCGATCACCCCGCCGCCCGTCGAGCGCCGCGACATCCTGCCCGGCGGCTAGGAGTCTGTGGATCAACCCGGCCGCTCCTGCTCCTGCACTTGCTCTCTCAGACTTTCACCTTGGAAAAAAAGGAGCAAGAGCAGGACAAAGAGTCAACACGCAGCGGCTGTCATCGAGTGAAGAAGTGATCGGGCTTTACCGCAACCCCCTCAGACGATCAAATGGCGGGAATGGATGTCATCCCCCCACGGCAGTTTTGGGCCAAGACCATCGGCGATCAGCCGGGGATTTCTGTCCGGGATCATTGTGTGAATGTTGGTGCTGTCGCTGAGGCGCTGTTACAGCGTGCGGGTCACGCGTTGCGAGCCATGCTACCCGCGGGATCGGAGACGCTGGCGGCGCTCCACGATGTGGGAAAAATCAGCACCGGGTTTCAATCAAAGTGTCCGGTCTGGCTGGAGCAGGCGGGCTTGGCCGAAGCCGCGAGGCGGGAGCACTGGCGGACCCACTCCGAGTCGGATCACGCGAAGGTGAGCCAGTATTTCCTCGAACGCGCCATGAAGCCATTCGGCACGCACCTCTGGGCCGTCGCGGCGGGTGTGCATCATGGCCGAATCTTTGGGCGGGGAATTAGGGAACCGGAGTGTGCCAGAATCGCCGAAAGGGAAGCGTGGGAAAAAGCAGAACGCGAGAAGCTGCTTGCCGAGATGATCGCGATCTTTGGGGCGCTGCCCGCGCAAGCTCCGCTGGGTGCGGACCTTTGGTGTGTGGCTGGATTGATCTCCGTGGCGGATTGGATTGGTTCCAATGAGAGCTTCTTTCCTTGTGATCGCGGACTGACGTTGGAGGCGAGTCGCGAAGCGGCCACACGCGCATTGGACCAGATGCACTGGCATGGCGGTGCCGTCCGCTCGCGCACGTTTGGCGAGTTATTCGGTGGATATGCGCCGATGCCGTTGCAGAGCGCTTTGCACGGGCAATGCCAGACGCCGGGCTTGTTCATCGTCGAAGGGCCGATGGGCTGCGGGAAGACCGAGGCGGCGCTGTGGGCGGCGCACCGACTCATGGCCGCGGGGGCCAATGACGGGCTGTATTTCGCTTTGCCCACGCAGGTCACCAGCAACCGCATTCACCAGCGGGTCGCGCCTTTCCTGCGATCCGCGTTGGCGGATGCGGCCAATCTCCGGCTGGCGCATGCGGCCTCATGGCTGGAGGATCATCAAACATGGCGGCTGCATCCCACGGATTCCAATGATCCCGAGGCGGTCGCGCAGGTGCGGGAGGGGCGTTCCTGGTTTGCTTCGTCGAAGCACGCCATGCTCGCTCGCTTTGGCGTGGGCACGGTGGATCAGGCCTTGCAGGGCGTGGTGGCGGTGAGGCATTTCTTTGTACGGCGCTTCGGGCTGGCGGGGAAGGTGGTCATCCTGGATGAAGTCCACAGCTACGATGTCTATACCGGCACGCTCATCACGCAGCTTATCAAAGAGCTGCTGGCGCTGCGTTGCTCGGTGATCGTGCTCTCGGCCACGCTGACGAAAGCCCGGCGGCAGGAACTCATCGCCGCAGCCGGAGGGCCGGCGAAGTCGGCGGCATCCCTAGCTTATCCTCTGGTCACGGTGGCCAGCGTGGATGCGCCCATCGTGGAGATCCCCGTCGCGCCTCCGACTGCACGCGCGGTGAAGCTGAAAACCACGGCGCTGTCCGAGGAGGAGATTCTCGCGGAGTGCATCGGGCGTGCGGAGTCCGGCCAGCAGGTGCTCTATCTGCGCAATACCGTGGCCGAGGCGCAGGAGACTTGCCGCAAGGCCAAAGGCAGCGTGCGTGCTGGCCTTGTGGAAGTCGCCACGCTGCACGGCCGCTTTCCATTCTTTCGGCGGCAGGAGTTGGAAAATGAATGGCTGGAACGCCTCGGCAAGCAGCGCACCCACGACGGCCGGGGCTCGCTCCTCATCGCCACGCAGGTCGTGGAGCAGAGCGTGGACATCGATCTGGATTTCATCGTCTCCGACCTCGCGCCGACCGACATGCTGCTCCAGCGCATGGGACGCCTGTGGCGGCATGAGCGCGCGGACAGGCGCGCGACTGAACCGGAGTTCTGGATCAATGCGCCGCAGATCGATCGTGAGGCGGGTACGCAGGACTTGCAGCGCGCCTTTGGCAAGTCGGGCTACGTCTATGCGCCTTATGTGCTGCTGCGCACGGCGGAGGTTTTTGCGGGTCGCGAATCGATCATCCTGCCCGACCAGATTCGTGAGGTGCTGGAGGCCACGTATGGGGAGCGCTTGGCAGGGGAGGAACCGGAGGCATGGCAGGAACTGCGTGCCGAGGTGGAAGCCGAACGTGAAAAGCTGGCTCAGGAAGCCGAAGCCGCCACGCGGGTGCTCGGCAGGCAGTCAGTCGATGATAAGAAAGAGCATCTCACTCGTCGCAAAGGCCCGCCGACGCGGGATGTCGTGCTCGTGCGGGCTTGCGAGATGATCACCCGCGACCTGTGGCGCATCACCCCGCTGAATGGCGATGCGCTCGCCGTCTCCGGCTATGAATGGAACATCGACGCCGCGCGGGCCGTGCATCGCAATCTCGTGCGTGCGCCGCTGCACACTGTTCCTTACCAGACCATGCCGCCCTGGCTGAAGCTGCACACCCACGGCCCGACCTTCTGGGCGCTGGTGCAGGCAGACGGCGCTTTGCATTTCCCCGAAGCCGAAGCACCATCGGCGCTCGCGTATGACTCCCTGCTGGGCCTGCACACGCGGCCCGGCCAACCCCAACCCCGCTACACCGAAGACGACGATGAATTTGACTGCTGACCCGTGGATCCCCGTCATCGGAGCCGATGGGCGACGACGCCTGGTTTCACTCCACCACCTCTTTGCCTCCGCGCATGAGCTTCGTGACCTCTCCGTGAAGCCGCACGAGAAGATCGCGCTGCTGCGCCTGCTCATCTGCATCACCCAGGCGGCGCTGGATGGTCCCGAAGATTTCGACGCTTGGAAAACATGCCGCGATGCCATCCAGCCTGCCGTGAAAAGCTATCTGGAGAAGTCGCAGGCGGCGTTTGAGTTGTTCGGCGACGGGCCGCGCTTTTTGCAGGTGCCGGGACTTCTCTCGGGACGGGATGATGGAAAGTTCACTCATGCGGCCAAAACAGACATCGCTTTATCCTCTGGTAACACTGCAACGCTGTTTGATAACGATAGCGCGGATGCTCGGTCTATACTCGAAGCAAGACTTGGCCTTAGCCTTCTGACTTTTCAATGTTTCTCTCCCGGCGGACTGATTGGAGTTGCCAAATGGAACGGGGCGGACACGCCCGGAGATGGTAAGACGAAACACGCGCCCTGCACGCCATCGAGCATGTTGCACACCTTCCTGCACGGAGGCTCACTACTCGAAACGATTCATCTGAATCTATTGAACAAGGAGGAAGGCAGTGACCTGGGGCCGAAAGGCTGGGGCAAGCCTTTGTGGGAATTCCCAGTCAATGCGGCGGGTGACAAAGAGGCGATTGCGAATGCCACGGGGAGTTACCTCGGACGGCTTGTGCCACTAAGCCGGGCCATCCGTCTCGATGCAGAAGGGCGGCAGATGATTCTGGCGAATGGCCTTGATTACCCGCTGGCTCCGATCTTCCGCGAGCCAGCGGCGACGATGGTGCAGCGTGACGATGAGACAGCGGTCCTGGGTGTATCTCTGGGCCGGAGCATCTGGCGGCAACTGTCGGCCATCACGGTGAAGCGCCGTTCCAGTAAGGACACGATCTCAGGTCCGCTCGCCTTGCGAAACGTGGATGGCAGTCAAAGCTGCACGCTATGGATTGGCGCGCTGGCCACGGACAAGGCCAAGATCGAAGACGTGGTGGAAGCGGCTTATGATGTGCCTGCGGGCATGTTTCGCGATGCAGGCCGCAAACTCTATGAGGAAGGCGTGGGTCTTGCCAGTCTGTGGCAGGAAGCCGTCTCCAAGAGTGTGAAAGCCTACGCCGGAACGATGAAGCTGGAGCCAGTGCCTTATGACCGCGCCCGGCATTACTTCTGGACCGTGATCGAGCAGCATGTCCCCACTTTGCTCAAGCTGGCCGACAAGCCGGAGGAGGCGGGTGATCTCAAAGTCTCCGCGTGGGGCAGGCGGGTGAAGGAGGCGGCTCACGCGAGCTTTGAGTTTGCCTGCCCGCACCAGACGCCGCGCCAGATCCAAGCCTATGCCATCGGGTTCCAGCAGTTATTCCTGCCGCAGCCCAGAGACCCGAACGCACCTCTGAAGAAGAAAGCCCCAGCCAAGAAAAAATCATGAGCACGACCAACGACACCACCAACCGCGCCGAACGATTCCTCGGACGACTGCGCCAGATCACCAATGACCGGGGCAAGATGGCGGCACTGCGCCGTGCCGCCAGTGCCAGCACGGAACGTCAGGCCTGGCCGGTCATTTACAGCCTGGGAGAAGACATCAGCAGCCTCGCCGCCTGCACCATCGGAGCGCTGTATGCCCAGCACCCGGAGGAAGACGGCAAGGCCTTCAGCTTTGGTGTGACTTGCCGCCGCATCGCCACGGACAACGGCAAGGACTTCGAGATTCCCGACAGCTTCGACCGGCGCTTCCGCCGTTTGCTGGCTTGTGACTCTGCGGAGGATGTGGCCGGGCAGTTGAAGGCGTGGATTCGCTTTGCCTCCGCCAAAGGTGTCGGCGTGAACTACGAGAAGCTGTTCTGGGATTTGCTGGCCTGGAACAACCATGCCGACCGCATCAAGCTGGACTGGGCACGCGGCTTCTGGCCGATGCGCAAAGAGGCGAATGAGGAACCCGCGAGCGAGGAGGCGCCGACGGCATGAGTTACCTCACGCAAATCCTCGTGCCGTATGAACTGGCGGTGCGCCATCTGAAGCTCCGCGACAGCTACGACTGGCATCAGCGCGTCTGGGAGGCATTCAAGGGTCGCGATGGCGAAAAGCGCGACTTTCTCAGCCGCGTGGATGAAGTGGATGATGCGTATCGGCTGATCATCGTGTCAGCCGCAGAGCCGACGAAGCCGGACTGGTGTCCCACGGACTGCTTCAAGACGAAGGCGATCCCGGAGGATTTCTTAGCCGCTGGAAGCTTTCGTTTCAGTCTGCTGGTGAATCCCACCAGAAAGCTGGTGGTGCGCAACGAGGCCGGCGAGCGCAAAAAGAACGGCCGACGCATCGCGCTGACGAAGCGTGAAGACCTCATCGCCTGGATGCAGCGCAAGGCCGAGGCCGGAGGCTTCGACATCGGTGATGTCGAAAGCCTGCGCACCGTTCCCAAGCCACGCAGTTACTTCCAGAAAGCAGGCATGCAGGGGGTGCATTTCGCGGTCGAGTTCCAAGGCGTGCTCACCGTGACCGATCCCTCTTTGTTCCGCACCACTTTCACCACCGGCATCGGCAGTGCCAAAGCCTTTGGCTTTGGTCTGCTCGCGCTGGCTCCCCTCTCCTAAACCCAACCAACCAACCCTCTGCTTCTCACTACCCACATGAAACTCATCGAACTCCACATCCTGCAATCCTTCCCCGTCTCCTGCCTGAACCGCGATGACGTGGGTGCTCCGAAATCCGCCACCTTTGGCGGGGTGCCGCGGGCGCGCCTCTCCAGCCAGTGCCTGAAGCGGGCCATCCGCGAATATGCGCAGGACAATCTGCCCGAGGCGCGCTTCGGCGGACACCGCACCAAGCTCATCGTGCAACCGCTCGCGGATGCGCTGGCCAAGCATGGCCTGGATGCCAAAGCGGCGATGGAGCACGCCACGAACATCGCGGACAAGCTGGCCAAACTGGATGCTAAATCCGTGAAGGATGGCGCGGTGCCGCAGGTGGGGACGCTGACCTTCCTGGCTCCGGGCGAACTCGAAGGCATCGCGGCGAAGGTGGCGGAGTTGGTGAAGTCCAATCCCCAGTCGAAGGACTACGAAAAGAAACTGGATCAGTTTGCCAAGGGCGCAGGGTTGATGGATGGCGCGGACATCGCGCTGTTTGGCCGCATGGCGGCTTCCATGCCGTCGCTCACCCTGGAGGGCGCGGCGATGTTCAGCCATGCGCTGTCCACGCATAAGACCGAGAACGATCTCGATTTCTACTCCGCCGTGGATGATCGCAAGCCGAAGGGCGATGACGCTGGCGCGGGCATGATCGGCACGCTGGAGTTCAACTCCGCCGTCTATTACCGCTACGCAGCGGTGAACCTGGACCTGCTGTTTGATGCCGACCATCTCGCGAAGCTGACCACGGATGAGCGTAAGAAGGTGCTCGCCGCCTTCATCAAAGCCACGGTCATGGCCGTGCCCGGTGCGCGGAAGAACTCCATGAACGCCAGCGTGCCGCCGTCCTATGTGCTGGGCCTTTACAAGGATGCGGGGCAGCCGGTGCAGTTGATTAACGCCTTTGAAGCGGCGGTGCGCGGCGCGGGCTTGGTGGCGGCCTCGCGCAAGGCTTTGGAAGAGCATCACGCCGCGTTGAAGACGACCTGGGGCATCATCACGCAGGAAGAAGTGACGGTGCCGGACGCGCCGCTTTCCATCCTGATCGAGAAACTCACCAGCCATGTCCAGTAACGCCTGCCTCGCCCTCCTGCTCGATGGGCCTATGCAAAGCTGGGGCTTCGCCTCCCGCTTCACCCGCCGCACCACCGCGCTGCACCCGACGAAGAGCGGGGTGGTGGGCCTGCTGGCGGCGGCGATGGGTGTGGACAAACACGGCCCGGATGAAGCGGCGCAGATCGCCCGTCTCGCGGTGCTGGATTGCACCACCGTCACGCTGCCGAAGAAACGCGGGGAGCGTGAACTGCCGATGCTGCGCCTGAACGATTACCACACCATCGGCGGTGGCTACGACAAAGGCACGGACTGGATGAAGAAGCCGCGCGCGGCGAGTGGAGCCACGCTGGAGACCGTACTCAGCGAGCGGCACTACCTGCTCGATGCGCGCTTCGGCGTGCTGCTGGAGGGTGGGCAGGATTGGCTGGAGCAGATCGCCACCAAGCTGCGCAATCCCACCTGGGGGCTGTGGCTGGGCCGCAAGTGCTGCATCCCGGCCAGCCCGTTGCTCGTCGGAGTCGGCAGCGACCGGGAGGCTGCGTGGCAGTTACTCATCAAGGCCGCCGGGCTGGATGAAGCCAGCGCGATCACGCAGTTTGACCACGTCATCGAAGGGGAAGGCGCCGAAGGTCTGGACGCCGAGTGGCTGAACGATACGCCCGTGGCTTTCGGTGCGGCGATTGGCGAACGCCATGCGCCTCGTCGCATCCGGCATGTGCGGCGGAAGCTGCTGCCCGCGGCCGCTGCGACGGAATGAAGATTGCACGCCCCGCGATCCCTTTTATCCTCCCGCGGCTATGATCCTTCCCCGTCGTGATCTCCTCGCACGCTTGCGCGCGGCGTTGCCGGCGTTGGGGCGGGAGTTTCCCCTGCGACACATGGCGCTATTCGGCTCGGTGGCGCGGGGGGATGCTTCCGAAGCGAGTGACATCGACATCTTGGTGGAGGTGGACCCGAGCATCGGACTGGGGTTTGTGACGCTGGCGGAGCGGCTGGAGCAATTGCTGGGGCACAAGGTGGACTTGGTGTCGCGCCGGGCGCTGAAGCCGTCCTTGTGGAAGCAGATCGAACCGGAGTTGATCGATGTCTAAACGCGATGCCGCTCTCTTGATTGAGGACATGCGCGCGGCGATGGACAAGATCGCACGCTACACGGCGGGCATGGAGCGTGCGGCTTTCCTGGAGGATGAGAAGACGGTGGATGCGGTGGTGCGCAATGTGGAGATCATCGGCGAGGCGTCGAAACAGGTGCCGGAGGATTTCAAGGTGCTGCACGCGGCGGTGCCGTGGGCGCAGATGGTGGGTCTGCGCAACCGCATCGTGCATGACTACGCGGGGATCGATCTGGAATTGATCTGGGAGATCGTGCGCCATTCGCTGCCGGCCTTGCGGAGCCAGTTGGACGGGCTGGCCTAAGCCGGGGAGGCGTCCGCCATTTTTCCCCGCCATGCCTATCTTCGAACGCCCGCCCCTCGAAACTCTCGCCCCGGCCAAGGACCGGTGGACTCCGCTTTACCTGGAGCATGGGCGGCTGGAGGTGGATGACTCATCGGTGAAGTGGATCAGCGCGCAGAAGCTGGTGTGCCGCATCCCGGTCGCCACGGTCTCGGCGCTCATTCTCGGGCCAGGCACCACGCTGACCCATGCGGCGATCAAAGCCTGCGCGGAGAGTAACACGCCGGTCTTTTGGATGGGTGCGGACGGCCTGCGCTTTTATAGCTATGGCATCCAGCCAAACCACGACAACAGCATGGCGCGGCTGCACGCGGAGGCTTGGGCGAGCAAGAAACGGCGGGAGGACATCGCGCGGAAGATGTTCCTCTTTCGCTTCGAGGATGTGGAGGTCAGCTCATCCACCATCCAGCAGCTTCGCGGCATGGAGGGGCGGCGGGTGAAGTTCACCTATGAGCGGCTGGGTCTGGAATTCGGGGTGACTTGGAAGGGGCGGGATTACAAGCTGGACAAATGGGATCTGGCCGATGGCATCAACCGCGCGCTTTCCGCCACGAACGCGAGTCTTTACGCCCTGACCTCGGCGGTGTGCCTGAGCATGGGCTTCATCCCGCAGCTCGGCTTTGTGCATGATGCGGGGACGCTGCCTTTCATCTACGACGTGGCGGACCTCTACAAGCACGAGACGAGCTGGCCCGCGGCCTTTCAAGCCATCCGCCAGGACCCGAAGGACGACGGCACGCTGGCGCGGCAGCTTCTCAAGGAGCGGGTGGAGCAGACGAAGATGCTGC
>JAYWEB010000251.1:0-4060 GCA_043779575.1 Chthoniobacter sp.
GTAGGCGGCGTGATGTTTGTCGTGATGAATCTTCATCGTCTCGGCGTCGATGAACGGCTCCAGCGCGTCGTAGTCGTAGCCGAGCGGCGGGAGTTTGAAAACGGCGGGCACTTCGGCTGGCGCCTGCGCTTGCAGGAGATGGGAGCCGAGGGTCAGTGCGCCGGTGGTGAGGGCGATGGTTTTGAGGGCGTTGCGTCGGGTGGTCATGGGTCGTGGTTGGTTGATCGGGTTGGTTGCGGAGTCTGGAGTTGGATGTCTTTGAATTCCACCAGCATCGGCGGGCCGGCGTGGATTTGCAGGGCGAGCAAGCCTTCGAGGGCGCGGCCCTTCGGGTCGTTGTCGGTCACGTCGATGGTCTTGGTGCCGTTGAGGAAATGTTCAAGGTGGTTGCCCTGCGCGACGAGGAGGTAGTCGTTCCACTCCCGCGTCTTGTAATAGCCGCGCGCGATCAGTTCCTTTTTGTCCGCGAGCTGGCCGGTGACGCGCGGCTTTCCGCCCGCGTCGATCTCGACTTTCTCGCCGACGAGCGCGAGGGATTTGCGCCCGCGTTCCTCGTAGAGAAAGCCGCTCTTCCCCGGCGCGTTGTCGATCTCCGCCTGGTAACCGCTGACGACCCACTTCCCGAGATCACGCGCGCGGTACTGCACGCCCGAGTTGCCGTTGCGGATGCGGAATTTCAGCTTGAGCTGGAAGTCCTTCACCGTGCCGCCGCGCCACAGGAGGAAGGTGTTGGACAGCGCCATTTTTTCCAGCGTGGTCTCGCCGCGCAGCACGCCGTCGCGCACCGACCAGAAGCGCGCATCGCCCTCCCAACCGGCGAGGTCGCGTCCGTTGAAGATCGGCTTGAACTCAGCATCCGCGGCGCGCAGCGCGGGTGCGAGGAGCACGGCGCAGACGAGGGAAAAAAGGATGCGAGTCATAAGCGGTGAGGCTACCCGCCCGCCGCGCCTTCGCCGCCGGGCCTGGTCATGGCGACAGGATCGAGCGCCTTGGCGAGTTCGGCCTCGGGGAGGATCTGCCTTTCGCGGCAAATCTCCCGCACGGTCCGTCCGGTCTTCGCGCTCTCCTTCGCGATCTCGGCGGCCTTGTCGTAGCCGATGATCGGCGCGAGCGACGTGACCATGGCCATCGAGTATTCCACGAGTTCCGCGCAGCGCGCGACGTTGGGCTTGATGCCTTCGATGCACTTTTCGCGGAAGACATTGGTGACGTTGGCCAGCAGGCGCAGCGATTCGAGGATGGAGTGGGAAAGCACGGGCATCATCACGTTCAGCTCGAAGTTCCCATTCGCCGCCGCCCACGTCGCGGTGGTGTCGTTGCCGATCACGCGGGCGCAGACCTGCATCACGCTTTCGCACATCACGGGGTTCACTTTGCCGGGCATGATCGAGCTGCCGGGCTGCGTCTCGGGGAGGATGATTTCGCCGATGCCGCAGCGCGGGCCGCTGCCGAGCCAGCGGATGTCGTTGGCGATTTTGAAAAGGGAGACGGCGATGGTCTTGAGCTGCCCGCTGGCCTGCACCAGCCCGTCCTTCGCGGCCTGCGCCTCGAAGTGGTTGCGCGCCTCGCGAAAGGCGATGCCCGTTTGATTCCAGAGGTGCCGCATGACGATGGACGCGAACTCTGGGTGGCAGTTCAGCCCCGTGCCGACGGCGGTGCCGCCGAGCGGCAATTCCTCGACGGCGGCGATGGCGTTGCCGGCGCGCAGGCGGGCGTACTCGATCTGTTTGGCGTAACCGCCAAACTCCTGGCCGAGCCGGACGGGCGTGGCATCCATGAGGTGCGTGCGCCCGATTTTGATAACGTCCCAAAACTCGAGCGCCTTCTTTTCCAGCGCGCCGTGGAGCAGCTCGAGCGCGGGGAGGAGATACTTGCGGATGCGCTCGCCGACGGCCACGTGAATGGCGGTGGGGATCACGTCGTTGCTCGACTGGCCCATGTTGACGTGGTCGTTCGGATGCACCGGGTCTTTCGAGCCGATGGCCTTGCCGGCGAGCTGCGAGCAGCGGTTGGCGATGACCTCGTTGACGTTCATGTTCGTCGAGGTGCCCGAGCCGGTCTGGTAAATATCGAGCGGGAAATGCGCGTCGAGTTTCCCGTCGATGACCTCCTGCGCGGCGCGGGCGATGAGCGTGGTGCGGGTTTCATCGAGCCGGCCCAGCTCGAAGTTTGCCTCCGCGCAGGACCATTTGATGAGGCCGAGCGCGCGGATGAATTCGCGGCCGAACGGCTGCCCCGAAACGGGAAAATTCAGCACGGCGCGCTGCGTGGAGGCACCGTAGAGGGCGTCGGCGGGCACTTCCATGGCGCCCATGGAATCGTTTTCGGTGCGGGTGGAGGACATCCGCGCAGTTTGCACAAACGGAGCGCGGAATGGGAAGCGCGATGTCGGCGGGGCGCCCGTCAGGGGTGTGGTTAAATATGCTGCTATACGGGATGCGCGGAGGCGCAGTGGGATGCGCGCAGCGCGTAGTGTCCCGGAGGGACGATGGATATTAGCCGGTGGCGTGAGCCACCGGAACCCCACGCCCAGCGCACCCGCCCCGGAGGGGCGGCGGAGTGGTTGCGACGGTGAAATCCCAACGCCCCTGCCGGGGCGGAGGCATTTTTCCGTGATCCGGTGGCTCACGCCACCGGCTAATTTCCGCTGTCCCTCCGGGACCACAGAGTTCGCTATACCACATTTACTCACACCCGCCCGTCAGTCCCGCGGGACGGCGGCGCGCGGCTGCGGGCGCGGACGGTGGCGGTAGGCGGCGCGCGTGAGCGGATAGCTGAGGCGATGGCGCACGAGCAGCGGATCGAGCAGCCGCCCGACGGCCTGCCGGGTGGCGAAATCCTCCGTCTCCAAGGCGCGCGAATAGCGATGGTCGCGGCAACCGAAGAGCAGCTTCAGGAGCACCCAGCTCATTGAGCTGTTGTCGTCCCCGTCCTCAAAAACATCCTGCGCCCTGGCAAAGTAGCGGTGCAAAGAAGCGCGCTCGCCCTGGTAGGCGCGGGCCAGGCGTCCGCGCGGATGTTCCTGGAGCGTCTCCGCGAAGTCCTCGCGGTCGCGGTCCGGGAAAACGCCTCCGTCAGCGGACGCACGAAACTCGATGCCCGGACGTTTCGGGGCGCTGTTTTTGGCCAGGCACGGCACGGACAGGATCGCCCCGCAGGCGAGGACCAGACACAGCGTTTTCACCATCGCGATGCGGCGCTCAGTGCCGGTTTTGGCCGTTCAGATGATGCCCGTTCTTGCCGTTGGCCGGGGCATGGCCGTTGGCGGTGCCGTTCGCCGTCTTGTAAAACTTGGTGACAAACATCGGGGGGAGGTTTTGCAGGCAATACTGGGACTCGATCCGCGAGAAGTGGCGGCAGTGGGCGACGAGTTCATTCGTCACCTGATAGATGATGAACGCCGCGCCGGCGTGCGGGGCCAGCACATCGAAGGTGCTCCGGAGCAACTCGCGCTTTTTCGCCGGCTCCAAAATGCTGAACGGAATCCCGGAGACGACGTAATCGCAGTGCGTGTGGCCGCGCTCGGCGAGCACGGTGGCGAGGGTGGCGCAGTCGGCGTTGAAGACGGCCACGCGCCGGTCGTTGCGGAACTGTTCCTCCAGGTGTTGCGCGAGTTCGGGGTCGAGTTCGAAAAGGATCAACTGCGAATCCGGGTGCATGCGGCGGACGATCTCGCGAGTGTGGCAGCCTTCGCCGGGGCCGTATTCCACGATCACCCGCGGCTGGCTGAGGTCCATTTTGTCCGCGACCCGGCGGATCAGCGTGCGGGAACTCGGGATGATGGAAGCCACCTGAAAAGGCCGCTGGAGGAATCGCTTCAAGAAAATGGCGCTCATGAAAAATCGTGTGGCAGGGAACTGGCGCGGAGAGTTGTAGCGCCCGGCGGGAGATTGTCCAGCATCCCGGCAGGCGGAAAAAAATGGCGGCGCGTCAGCTTGAAAAACCGCCGGCTGGCTGAGCGGGGTTCCGGAACAATGGCGGCGTGAGCGATCGGGCGCGCAATTCACCAGACCGCCTCCGCCCGTTACCGTCAGCGATCCTTCACTCCGCCTTTGTCGCA
>JAYWEB010000252.1:0-4056 GCA_043779575.1 Chthoniobacter sp.
AGCAGTTCACGCACGACCCCGCCGATCCGAACTTCCAGACCGTCTATCTGCCGGACATGCTTCATTTGTCATCTCTTCCGTCCACGGGAAACGCGCCACTGGATGAAGCGTTGAGCAGGGAGATGCAAGGACTGGCGAATGCGGCGCAATACCTAAAGGCAGTGAACGCGTCCTTTGACAAGTATGCGGGCGCTATCGCCGCCGGTGACAATCTGCATGCGGCTTTGCAGATGGAGGCGGTCTTGCATTATCTCGCGCTCTACAATCAGGCGTCTCAGGATGCCTCGGCAGCAGTCACCGATACCCAGAATCTTATCGCTGCGCTGGGATTCGTGGGCAGTTACGACCCGCAAAAGCTGATAGCTTTCCAAAGCCAGCTCGCGGCGAGCGGTTTCTCTGCGGATGTGCTGGCGTATTATACAGGCATTGGCTACACGGCGGCTGACATAAACAATTTGAAGCAAGACATCCTGAACCTGAATGCAAATTCGTTTTCTGCCAATATGGCTAATGTCGATGCGCAAACTTCCGCCAATTTGTTGCAAGGCACGACGGCGGCTGTTCCCGAGCCAAGCACAATGGCAATGCTCGGTATCGGCCTGTTTTCGCTGGGTTTCCGCCGTCGGCGAAGTTCTGCTGCGCGGGAGGCTGGCTTAAACCCCTCGTGACGAAGCTGAGGGCTTCGTCATGCACGCCTGCCGGGGGAAGCTGTGCTTCGCGGCTGGGGCGGGGCGCTTTCACTCGCCCGCGACGGCGGCATTTTCCTGCAAGGCGGCACCGACGGCGCGGAGGAAGCGTTTTCCTCGTGACGAAGCTGGGGGGCGTCACGCACCTCCACCGGGGAAGCTGTGTTTCTGCCGCGGGAGGCGGGTCTTGCGGCGCGCGGGAGTTCTGGCATCTTCGCGGGCATGACGACACTTGATGATTCAGGCCGCATCGCGGTGGACCCGGCAGTTTGCAGCGGACGCCCGGTGGTCAAAGGCACCCGCATCGCGGTGCAGACGGTGCTGGAGTTTCTCGGCGCGGGCGATGGGATCGCGGACGTGCTGGAGGAGTATCCCGCACTGACGCGGGAGGATGTGCTGGCCTGCCTGCAATTTTCGTCGCGGTTGATGGGCAATCATTTCACGTTTCTCCAGGTGGCGTGAAAGGGTTTCTCTTCGACGAAAACCTGCCCCGGCGCATCCGCTTCACCCCTTCGCATCCGGTCGTGCATGTGGAGATGCTGGGACCGAGCCCGGACGACGCGGCGGTGTGGGAGTGCGCGCGGCAAAGGGAGCTGGTCATCGTGACGAAGGACGCGGATTTCTCCGACCGCATCCTCCTCGCGCAGCCTCCGCCGTGGGTGGTGCATCTGCGCATCGGGAACCTGCGGCGCGCGGATTTCCACGCGTTTCTCGCCCGCATCTGGCCGCAGGTGGAGGCGCTGCTGACGGCGCACAAACTGGTGAATGTGTATGCCGACCGCATCGAGGCGGTGGGCTGACTCCGCCGGTTTAAGCCCCCCGTTCCGAAACTCTGTTTCGGAATGCCCTGACGGGCGAAACTCCGTTTCGCGCGGGCGGGGTGTCGGCGGGCGGGAGCCGGTGCGCCCCACCCGCCGACACCCCCTCCGTGGGGAACGGAGTTCCCCGCCTCAGCGCGTGCCGAAAAGGAGTTTCGGCACGATGGGGGAAAAAGGCCTGTCATCCTGAGCGGAGCGGAGGCGGAAAGGCGGGCGCAGCGGAGTCGAAGGATCCCGTGGAGTTCCCAGCGACGTCGCCCGTCATTCCACGGGGTCCTTCGACTGCGTTCCGTCCCGCCTTCGCCCGCACGGAACTCCGCTCAGGATGACCGCGATTTTTGGCAGGTTCATGGGCAGCGGAGCGGAGGCTGCCCTCCTTCGCCCGCACGGAACTCCGCTCAGGATGACCGTGTTGGAAAATCCGCTGATCATTTTTTCCGCGCGCGTTTGGCCGCGAGCGCGGCCTCGATCTTGCCGAGCGGGAGGCAGTTCACCACGTCCCGGCGCGTGAGCCAGCCTTTGCGGGCGATGCCGACGCCGAAGTGGAGGAACTGCAAATGCGAGGTGTGATGCGCGTCGGGATTGATCACGCATTGCACGCCCTTCTCCTTGGCCAGCGGCCACCAGCGCCAGTCCAGGTCGAGCCGCTTCGGGTTGGCGTTCAGTTCGATCATCGTGCCCGTTTCCGCGGCGGCGTCGATGACGGCGGGCACGTTCACCGCGTAGCCGTCGCGCGAGAGGAGCAGCCGGCCGGTGAGGTGCCCGAGCATGGTGACGTGGGGATTTTCGATCGCGCGGATGATGCGCTTCGTCATCTCCGCTTCGCTGAGCGTGAAGGAGCTGTGGATCGACGCGACCACGTAATCGAGTCGCTCCAGCACGTTGTTGGGGAAGTCGAGCGTGCCGTCCTTGTGGATGTCCACCTCGCTCCCGGCGAAGATTTTGAAATGGCCGTCGAAGGTTTTGTTCAGCGCCTTGATCTCCGCGATCTGTGCGAGCAGCCGGTCGGTCTCGAGGCCGTGCGCCTGGAAGGACGATTTCGAGTGATCCGCGATGCCGAGGTATTGCAGGCCGAGTTCCTGCGCGGCCCCGGCCATCTCGGCGAGCGTGCTGCGGCCGTCGCTCGCGGTGGTGTGGTTGTGGAAAGTGCCGCGCAGATTTTCGGGCGCGATGAGCTCGGGCAGGGTGTGCGCTTCCGCCGCGGCGAATTCCCCGCGATCCTCGCGCAGCTCCGGCTCCACGTAGGCCAGCCCCAGCGCGGTGTAGAGGCCGCGCTCGTCGTGAATCGCTGGCGGAGTTTCAGGTTTCAGGTTTCTGGTTTCTGGTTTTTCGAGCGGAGCGAGCCGGTATTCGTTGAGCGTCCAGCCGCGGGCGAGGGCGCGCTGGCGCATGGTGATGTTGTGCTCCTTGCAGCCGGTGAAGTAGTTCAGCGCAAAGGGATACTCCGCGCTCTTCACCACCCGCAGATCGGCCTGGATGCCGCTCTTCAAGCGCACGCTCGATTTCGTCGGGCCGTGCGCGATCACGCTCTCGACCATCTCGTGTTTCACGAAAAACTCCGACACCGCCGCGGGCGCGTTCGTGGCCACGATGAAATCGAGATCGCCCACCACTTCCTTCCGCCGCCGGTAGCTGCCCGCGATCGTCGCCTGGAAAACCTCCGGCAACTCCCGCAGCTCCGCGACCATCCGCTCCGCATCCGCCGAGATCGACCCGAGCCGGAAGCGCCCGGCGTGTTTCGCGCGCGATTGGATGGCCGCGAGAATGTTGTCCGCCGTCTTTTTTCCAAACCCCGGCAGCTCCGCCACGCGCCCATCCTGGCAGGCTTTTTCCAGCTCCGTGACGGTCGTGATTTGCAGCGTTTCCCACAGCGCCTTGATCTTCTTCGGCCCCAGCCCCTGCAGCTCGAACATGGCAAACAGCCCCGGCGGAAACTCCGCTTTCAGATTCTCGAAATAAGCGAGCTGCCCGGTCGCCACCAGCTCCGTGATTTTCTCCGCGATGGCTTTGCCGACGCCGGGAATCTCCCCCAGCCGCCCCTCGCCCGCCGCCGCCGCGATGTCGCCCGTGTAGGTCTCCAGCGCCCGCGCCGCGTTCGTGTAGGCGCGGATTTTGAAAATGTTCTCACCCTTGATTTCGAGCATCTGCGCGATGCTTTCGAGGGTGTCGGCAATCTGGTCTTTCGTGATCTGGGCCATTGGTCGGGAGCGCGAAAATAGAGCGCGTCCGCGCAGTGTCACGCGCGGGTGTGAAAAAATGGCGGTGCGTGCGTCAAAAAACTGCCGGCATCCTGAACGGAGCCGTTGGAGGCTTGGCGACAATGGCGGAGTGTAGGATCGCTGATTCCCTGGGCGGGGGCGATCAGGTGAGATGGGCGCGCATTGCTCCGCACCGCCTCCGCCCCGGCGCCGTCTCGCAGACTCGGCTCATCGCTCGATTGCTGCCGGCGGGAGCAAGGGCTGCGGCTCTCCGCGTGGGTCATCATGGAGAATCACTTTCACGCCGTCGTCCATGCCGCCGTTCTCCCGCGCGTCATGGCCGACCGGAAGAAA
>JAYWEB010000253.1:0-4045 GCA_043779575.1 Chthoniobacter sp.
TGCTCGCGCCTTTCCTCGGCGGCAATCTGCTCACCGGATTCGACTACGCCCGCGGCGTCGCGCGGCCCGAAGGCCCTGTCTGGCTGGTGGACGGAGCGATGTGGCTCTCGCGGCTCATCTACCCGATCATCTGGCTCGGCATCGCCGCCGCGGCCACGCACGTCGCGCCCGCCTGGCGCGTCCTCCGGGCGGGTGCCGCCGTGGCCACGCGCGATCTTTTTCCCGCGATCCTCGTGGCGTGCCTCGTCCTGCAATTCATCCTCTTCACCGCCCTCCGCATCCCGCCGGGGCCGCAGTATTTTTTCGGGACGTTCGCCCTGCACGCGGCGCTGGCTTTGCTCGGCCTCGAGGTGCTCGGGAAAGTGCGCCTCGCCCTGCCGGTCGGCGCGCTGCTCGGGGGCGCAAACGCTTTCATCACCCTCGGCGGAATGAGCACCGTCCACACCCGCGGCTTCGAGGCGCCCGGCTGGCCCACCATGACGAACTGCCTCGGTGCCGTCCGCCAGCTCGACCGCTACGCCGATCAGGTCGTGCTCACCGACATCGAGCTTTTCCAGCGTTTCCCGCAACCCATCCGCACCCTCCGCCTGCTCGCGCCGCCCCCGCCGGGACCCAAGCCGCGCCATCGCCGACTGCTGCTCAGCTACAAACGGAAAGACGGCATCCAGACCGGCGAAATCGTGGTCACGGAACTCGCGCGCGACGAGCAGCGTCCGCCCGGCGCGATCCTCATCGACGTCACGCCGCTGCCGGCAAACTGGGTGCCGGACCCGAGCACCTGGTAGGCGCGGTCGTTCGGGGGAAATTCGAAATCCGAATATCGAAATCCGAAACAAATCCGAAAAGCGTGAAGTTTGGAAATGGGGAGGAGCGGGCCGCCATCCGTTTTCCGACTTTCCATTCTTTGGAATTTGTTTCGGATTTCGATATTCGGATTTCGGATTTTCGCCTCCCCCGCCGCGCGGCTTTTCTGCTCGGCACGGCTCGGCGGGGCGCGGATATTTCGCGGCTCCGATGGATTTTCTCGATGAACTGCAGCACCGCATCCTGCCCGCCGACGGCGCGATGGGCACGGCGCTCCTAGCCGCGGGAGTGCCGGCCGGCGCTTGCTTTGAAGAGCTGTGCGTGAGCCGCCCGGACGCGGTGCTCGCGGTCCACGGCGCGGCCATCGCCGCCGGGGCGCGCGTCATCGCGACGAACAGCTTTGGCGCAAACGCCGTGCGGCTCGCGCAGCACGGCCACGGGCGGCGCGTGAGCGAGCTGAACTGGTCCGCCGCCCAACTGGCCAAAGACGCCGCGCGCGGGACCGGCGTGCATGTGGCCGGCTGCGTGGGGCCGCTGGGGATCAGCGCGACGGAGGCGGAGGTGCGCGGCGTGGATCGCGAGGAAGTTTTCACGGCGCAAATCGGGGCGCTGCTCGACGGCGGGGCGCGGGTGATTCTGCTGGCGACGTTCCTCGATCTCGAGGAGCTGCTCCTCGCCGTGCAGGTGAAACACGCGCTGCACCACTGCCCGGTCATCGCCGCGCTGGCCTGCCCGGACGACGGCCGGCTGCCCGACGGGATGCCGCTCGCCGAGGCGTTCGCGAAACTCCGCGCCGCCGATGCCGACGTCGTCGGGATCAACTGCGTGAACGGCCCCGCCGCCGCCGTGCGGCTCCTCGCCGGCCTCGCCGGGCACGGCCCGCTCGCGGCGTTTCCGAGCGCCGGCCTGCCCACCCGCCAGGCCGGCGGGCTCGCGTATCCGGCGACGCCGCGCGATTTCGCCCACGCGCTCCCGGCGCTCGCGGCCAGCGGGGTGCGCCTCGTCGGCGGGTGCTGCGGCACCACTCCGGCGCACCTCGCCGCCCTCGCGGAGGCGCTCACCCTTTTGACCAAAGACGCCGCCGCCGCCGACCGCCGCTAACCCGCATGTCGAAAATCAAACGCGCGTTCTATCTGCAATTCGTCGGCTGCGCGCTGCTCGCCGCCGGCGTGGTCTGGGCGTGGCGGCACTACCCGATCGCGGCCTCCATCATCGAGCTGCAGCGCAAAGTCGGCGCGATGGAATTCTGGGGCGCGGTGCTCTACCCGCTGCTCTTCGCCGCGTGCAATGTGCTGCTCCTGCCGGGCGGCGTGCTGGCCGTCGGGAGCGGACTTTTCTTCGGCCTGTGGTGGGGCTTTTTCCTCAATGTCACCGGCAATGTCGCCGGCGCGGCCATCGCCTTTTTCCTCAGCCGGAGACTCGGGCGCGGCTGGGTCGCGAAAAAATTCCTGCACCACCCGAAGTGGGCCGCGCTCGACGCCGCCATCGCGCGCGACGGCTGGCAAATCATCTTCCTCAGCCAGGTGCATCCGCTCTTTCCCACGAGCCTGCTGAACTACCTCTACGGCGTCACCCGCATCCGCTTTCGCACCTGCATGCTGTGGGTCGCGCTCGGCCAGGCGCCCGGCCTTTTTCTCTACGCCTACCTCGGCACACTGGCCCAGCACGGGCTGCGGATTTGGCAGGGAAAAAGCCACCCGCAGCTGTGGGAATACCTCGCCTGGATCGGCGGGCTGCTCCTCACCCTCGCCGTCACCACCGCGCTCGCCCGCATCGCCCTGCGCGTGCTGGCCGCGGCCGGGCAGGTGGAAACGCGGACGACTCCGGCAGCGCTCGAGCTGCAGCCGCTCGGGTGCCCCGCCGAGGACGGGGATTAAAAGGAAAACACCGGCCTTTTTCGGCCCGTTTTTTGACAGCTTGGGGTCACGTGTTACGGTGAACACGCCTTCGCGGCAGCGCGATCGCCAACCGCCCCACGATGACCAGCCAATCCCGATTGTCGCTCCACCTCGATTACGGCGCTGACGCCCAAGACTGCCGCCGCACGGACCTCGAAATCTGCGAACGCGGGATGCTCTTCCGGTCCCGCTGGACCTTCACCATCGGCACCACGCTCGCCGTGGCGATCATCCAGACGCACCCGCGGCTCGGTCCGCGCCGGATGAAGCTGGAAGGCCTCGTCGTCTGGTGCGAATCGCGGCCCGGCCACGGCTACGAAACCACCCTGCTTTTTCCCGAACTCCCGGACGAACTGCGACCCAGCCTCCGGGAGTTTTCGCAGACCCTCACGGCGGGGTAAACCGGCCCGGCCTCACCGCCGCAGATAGCGGTCGGCGCGGGAGAGGGCGAGGTGGCGGAAGAGGAGGAGCAGCGCGGCGTAGAAGGTGAAGTTCACGGCGAGGACGAGCGGGGCGACACCGAGCCCAAGCGCGTTCCACTCGTAAAAAGGAGACGAGTCGAAAGGCGGAAAGTTGTGCAGTTGAGCCATCTCATTGCCTGCCGGCACGGCCAAAGGTGAGAGGAGCAAGAGCCCGCCTTGAACGCATTTGCGCAGGTCGGAGCTGAAATACCGAAAGCCATCGAGGAAGATCGCGGCCACGATCGGCACCGCGCACCACGCCACGACCACGGCCAGCGCGGTCAGGATCGCTTTGAAACGCGTCCGCATTTTCAAGCCGATCCAGAGCGAGAGCCAGGAGACGAGCGGCAGGAGGATGCCGACCGTCAGGAGCGCGCCGACGAGATACACAGCCGGGCCATCTTTCGACCGAGAGCGGGTGCCCGCGCCCCATTCGACATACCATTCCGCACCGAAGATGGTCAGGAGCGGCACGGCGAGGACGAGCATGAAGCGGCGGAGCACGCGGGCTTTTTGCGCCACGATCTCGCGCGCGGTGAGCGGGGTGGTCAGGAGCACTTCGAGGGTCTGCTGCACGCGCTCGGAGACGATGGTATTCGCCGCCTGCACGCTGAGCGCGAGGACGGCGAGCGTGCCGACGACCGCGGCGGCGGCGGAGAGCATCTCGCTCTGGCCGTTGTAGTCATTCGTCGAGGCGAAGCCGCAGAGGACGAGGATCGGGAGTTCGATGACGACGAGGATGCGGACGAGGTAGTGGACTTTGCCGAGCGCCTTGTGCGTCATTTCGCGCCAGGCGATGGGGTCGTCGCCGGGCAGGCTGCGCGCGTCGCGGAGGAGCATGCGGTGGCCGGTGATGCGGTTCGCGCGGTGCATCACGCCATC
>JAYWEB010000254.1:0-4033 GCA_043779575.1 Chthoniobacter sp.
GGAGAGCGTCATCCGCGAAGGCGGTGGCAACTTCTCCCTCAGCGAAACCCTCCGCGAACTCGAAGCCGAAATGCTCACCGCCTCCGGCAATCTCGAGTATGAAAAAGCCGCCCTCCTCCGCGATCAAATCGCCGAACTCAAAACCGGCACCGGCCTTTCCAAAATCGAGCCCAAACGCCAGCCCGTGAAATACGGCGCGAGGAAAACCCGCGGCGCGAAAGCGCGGGCGTGAGCGAGCCGCACTTCGCCGGGACGGTTGCCGCCCCCCAAACCGTCATCCTGAGCCTGATCTATGCAGTTCGGTTGGGGATTTACCGCAGAGGCGGTAGCGGGAGCGGGCAACGGATGGAGAGTGCGCTTGCGCCCTGGAATCTTTCTTCCCGACCTCTGCGTCTCTGCGTTTAAGGAAAAACGTTCAACCGCATGGTTCCGGCTCAGGATGACGGGCTTTTTTGACCACCCGGCGCGGTGCGAAGCGTGAGGTGGGCGAGGACTTCGATCTCGGCGGTCTGCGGGAACATGTCGAGCGGCGTGACTGCGGCGAGGTCGTAGCTGCGGCCGAGCGCGGCGAGGTCGCGGGCGAGGGTGCCGGGGTTGCAGGAGACGTAGAGGATTTCCACCGGCAAGCTGGCGAGCAGCAGGTCGGTGACGCGGGCGTCGAGGCCGGTGGTGGGCGGGTCGAGGAGGACGGTGGTGCGGGTGGCGTCGTGGGTCGCGAGGATGTCGCCGAGATGCGCGCTGACGTCGCCGTGGAAGTAGTGCTCGTGCGGTGCGGTGGCGCGGCGGGCTTTCTCGATGGCGCTGACGTTTTCCTCGATGCCGACGACCTTCTCGAAATGTCCGGCGAGCTTTTTTGCGAAGATCCCGGCGCCGCAATACGCATCCACGAGCAGCGCCTGCCCGCGGCGCGCGGTGGCCTCGACGAGGGCGAGCAGTTCGCGGGTCACGTCGGGATTCGTCTGCTCGAAATACGGGCCGCCACCTTTCGCGCGGAGCGAGTAGTCGCCCTCGCCGACGCGGGCCTGGCGGAGGTCGCGCAGGGCTTTGTTCACGACCGGCGCGGCGATGGCGCACTGCTCCACGTCCACGAGGTGATGGCCGTCGTGCGCAAAAAATCCGGTGACGCCGCCGGCGACGTGGACGCGGATGCGGTTGCGGTAGCCGAAGGGGTGCGGGGCGGGGATGATCGGGCGCATCGGGACGTGCGCGAGTTTGCCCACGCGCCGGAGGGTCTGCTCGACCTGCGCGGCCTTGATGGCGAGCTGCCGCGGGTAGGCGATGTGCTGGTAGCTGCACCCGCCGCAGCTCCCGAAATACGGGCAGGCCGGCGCGACGCGATCGGGCGACGCTTCCGTGACCGCGACCAGTTCCGCTTCGCCAAAGTTCTTTTTCTGCCGCACGACGCGCGCGGTGACGGTCTCGCCGGGGATGGTGAACGGGACAAAGAGAACCTTGCCCTCGTGGCGGGCGACGCCTTTACCGCCGAAGGCGATGTCGTGGACGGTGAGGGAGAGGACGGGCTGAGGATGGATCATGCGAAAAAAAAGAGGCTTCCGTCGTGAAACGGAAGCCTCTTTCGGAAAAGGCGCGGATTTCTACCAACTGCCCTGCGAGCGGCTGTAGTTGTAGCGGGACTCAAAACCCAGCTCCGGCGGGAACTCCTCGAAGCCGCCGTGAACCCACGGGACGTTGCTCTTATACGGCGGGCGGAAGGAGCCTTTGTAGGTGGCAAACGGATGGGTCGCGACCTCGTAGAGCCCGATGCCCATGCGATACACGAAGCGACCGAAACCTTTCGACGTGCCGTAGAGCCAAGCGGTCGAATTGCCTTCGCGCTCGTTCATCACGGTCGGGGTGTAGATCAGTTCGGCACCGGCAAAGGCGATGTTCGCGAGGCCGCGGCCGAGCTTGCGGGTGGGGCCGTAGTCGTTCATCGCGGGATCCTGAATGTCCGCGAAAGCGCCCAGTGAAAGAAGCGCGAGGATGAAGGTGCTGAGGAGGGTTTTCATGAAGCTGGCGAAACTACATCTTTGTGTTCGGGAATGGCAACCGGCATTTTCGGGAAATCTCGGCCGGCCCGAGGATGCCGCTTTTTCAATGGCCAAACCGCTCCCACAGCAGGTGGATGCCGTGGCCGGCGGCGGCAAACATGACGCTGAAGTAGATCCACGCCGCGATGTTTACGAAGTAGCCGATGAGGACGAGCAGCCCATCGCGCTCGATGAGGCCGACGGTCAGGAAGAGCACGGCGAGGGCGGGGATGGTATTGGAAAAGGGGATGAGCGGGGGCAGCGGGAGCGAGAGCAGCAGGCCGCCGGAGACGATGCCGAGCCCGATGAGGTTGACCATGCCCGGCCAGCGCTGGAGAAAGTGCATGCGCGGCTTGACCAGTTTTTCGATCCTCGTGGCGATTTTCAGCCCGACGGTGACGGTTTTTTCGAGCACGGCCTGCGGGATGCGGCGGGCGAGGATGAAGCGGGGGAGCGAGGGCTTGCGCCCGAGCGCGATGCGCAGGCCGATGAGCATGATGACGATCCCAAAGGGCACGGACAGGCCGGGGATGGAAATCGGGAAGACGAAGGGCAGCGCCATCAGGAGCAGGAACAGCCCGAAGCCGCGGCCTTTGAGAAGGTCCTCGAGTTCGCCCAGCGTCACGGAGCGCCCGGACGTTTCGTGCAAGAGGTCGCGCAGGTCCGAGGAGAGCCGGCGCGGCTCGGGTGGAGCCTCGACGATGGCGGCGAGCGGATTTTTTTCGAGCGGGTTCAAGTGGCCTCGTTCGTTGCGCTCGCGTGCGCCCGTCCCCACCACCAGCCGAGCACCGCGACGATGCCGCCGAGCACGTAGGGCGCGACGTGGTACGAGGCGGCCAGCGCCGGCCCGAAGGTCGCTTCCACCCATTTGTCTTTGTGGATCAGCTCGGCGGCCACAAAGCCGAGCACGCCGCCGCCCAGCCAGATGATGATGGGATAGCGGTTCATCATTTTCGCCAGCAGCCCGCTGCCCCAGACCACCAGCGGGATGGAAAGCAGCAGCCCGAAAACCACGAGCCGGAGGTCGCCGGCGGCCGCGGCGGAGATGGCGATGACGTTGTCCAGGCTCATCACCACGTCGGCCAGGATGATGACGCCGATGGCTTCCTTAAGCGTGGCGCCGGAGCGCACCTTTTCCGCACTCGCGTGCGCGGGGCGGACGAGCTTGATGGCGATCCAGACGAGCAGCAGCCCGCAGACGAGCTGGAGAAAAGGGATCTGCATGAGCCGGGTGACCAAAAAGACAAAAATCAGCCGCAGTCCCACCGCGCCGGCGGTGCCAAAGATGCGCCCGAGGAACTGCTCCCGCGCGGGCAGCGAACGCACGGCGAGAGCGATGACCACGGCATTGTCGCCGGCGAGGGCGAGGTCGATAAAGACGATGCGAATCCAGCGCTTCCAGAATTCGAGGTCGGAGAGAAATTCCATGATGGAGTGCGTTCGATGGACGGTGGAACGCGTGTGTAAACTGCGGACGCGCCGACGGCGAGCGCTTACGCAGATTTTCCGCCATCCTCGCCCGGCGCGTCGCCCGGCCAGCGCGCGAGGCTTTCCGCATGAAAATGCCGCGCCCGCCGCAGCCGCCGCACCAGTCCGTAGCGCGGGCTGAAGAGGTAGGCGGCGAAGAAAATCGCGCCGAGCACGAGGACGATGCACGCGCCGGACGGCAGATCGAGCCGGTAGGACAGCAGCAGCCCGGCGCATGAGCCAAACATGCCGATGAGCCCGCCGCCCCAGAGCATCGCCGGATACGAATCGCAGAGCAGATAGACCGTGGCCGCGGGCGCGATGAGCAGGCCGAGGAGCATGATGACGCCGACGGCCTGGAGCGAGGCGATCATCGTGAGCACGAGTGCGACCATGAGCACGAAGTTCAGCAGGTTCACGCGGATGCCCTGGCTGGCCGCGACCGTGGGATCGAAGAGCGTGAGCAGCAGCGGGCGCTGGAGCGCGGCGAGCAGCGGCACGACCACGAGGCTGATGCCCCAGATCATCCACAGGTC
>JAYWEB010000255.1:0-4020 GCA_043779575.1 Chthoniobacter sp.
CCCTCGCGCCGGGCGTCTTCTTCGAGGCGGAGATGTTCCGGGGTGGGCGCGTCAGACATGGCGCGACGCTAGGTTCCGCCGGGCACCGGCGTCAATCGGGCCGCGCTGGTTTCGCGCGCATGTTTCTTGATTGGAAGTTTTTCCCGGCGCGGGCACACTCACCGCACATGAAACTCCTCCCCTTGCTTCTCTCGCTGATCGCCGCGCCGGCGCTTTTCGCCCAGCAGCCGGCGGCCACTCCCGCTGCGGGGCAGGCGACGCCGTCGCCAAATACCGCCATCGCCATGTGGCGCGCGACCCTGCCCGGCGGCACCTACAGCGTGGCGCTGCGGTCCATCGTCTCCGTCAGCACGCACGAGTACGTGGTCGATGGCGCGGCCCGCGTCACCGAGGTGAATATCGACACCACCGGCGCGGCGCTCGTGCGCTTCTATTTCATCGAGCCGAATACGGTCGCCGCACCCGCCGGGTTCGGCGCGGCCACCGTGGAGAAAGCCCAGCAGCTCCTCCAGGAAGGCGCGCAGCGTGCCGGGCAGGACGACGTTTGGAAAAAGGTCGTCAAGAGCTACCCCACGACCACCCACACCCGCACGATCGAGTACCGCTTTGGGAACAAGGAAACGCTGGCCAAACTTTTTGAGAGCGCGGAAAGCGCCTTCCGCCTGAACAAAAACACCGTCTTCAAAGGAGAGTAACCGTCATGCTCCGCACCCCTGCCCTGCTTCTCGGCATCCTGCTCGCCACGCTGCCCGCGCGTGCCGCGGAAACGCCGGCCCCGCCGATCCCGCCGGCCCCGGCGTCTCACGTGCTCGATCAGGCCGACGTGATCCTGCCCGACGTGGAGGCGCGGCTCAGCGTCCGGCTGCTCGCGGCCCGCCCCCAGGGCGTCGAGGTCTTTGTGGTCACCATCTCCTCCCTCCGAGTCCCGCCTTCCAAACAAGCTGCGGAGTTGGAAAAGCTGGCCAACGATTACTGCGTCGCGTGGACACCGCGGAAAATCGGCGCGCTCCTGCTCTTCGACGATGAAGGCGGGCTGATGACCGTGGTCACGAGCAAAGAGGCCGAAAAGCGTTTCACCACCTTCCTGCTCGAAAAGGAATTCCGCGAAGGGCTCGCGAAAATCCCCCCCGCCGCCATCTCGCGGGTCAAACTCGAACGCTCCGGCATGATCGTGGTCGAGACCCTTTCCCGGCTCGAAGCCGAAGCCGCGAAGAGCGACCGGACCAAAATGATCGGCAACATCGTCATGGGTGCGCTCGCCTTGCTCGGGATCGGCCTCGCCGTCCTCAGCGCCCTCTCGGGCGGCAAGCCCACCCCGGCGACGGAGTGATGGGTCGCGGGCCGGCCCGCCTCACGAAAACTGGAGCGTGAGGTAGAGCGCGTACGACACCCCGAGCAGCACGAGCAGGAGAAAGAAAAACAGGAGGCGACCTTTGCGGCGTTCGGACCGCGTGCGCTTGTGCTGGGCCGGCACGGCGACGTTGGCTTCGATGGTGCGCCAAGGGTCGGGCAGGGTGGCGGGGCGGCGGCCTCTCGGACGGTCCGTGCGACTGGCGCTCTCGATGAGTTTTTCGCGCTGCGCCCTGGCCATTTCCTCAGCCCGCCGGGGGGCGTCGTCGAGGAATTGCTGGCACTTCTGCAGCTTCGCGCGGTTGGCGGCCTCCTTCTCCGCGAGCTGCCGCTTTTTCACCTCGATGGGCGATTCGGCTTTCTTCGGATTTGGTTTCCAACTCATGGGGGGCGGCGGCGGCTAGCGGTTAAAGACGGCCACGAGGACGACGATGAGCAGCACGCCGAGGGCGAGCAGCGGCAGCGTGAAAGCGAAGCCGGATTGCAGCCAGTAGAGGAAGTCTTTGCCGAGCGGCGAGTCCGCCTCCCGGTGGCCTCCGTCGGCGGCATCCGCCAGATCCGCGGCGCGGTCCGGGCTGATTTTCGGAAAGGAGCGCACGTAGTCGGTGCGGGCGTCGTCCACGGCCCCGAGCGCTTTGGTCAGCTCGCGGTGCAGGTCGGCGGGATTCCAGTTCTTCGCATTGATGGCGTCGAGGATGTCGAGATGCTGGCCAAAGGATTCGCGGATGCCGTGCAGCACGTCGCACCGCTTTTGGGCGTCGCTGATTTCGCGGTCGAGCACGGCGAGCGAGCGGGCGAATTTTTCCACGAGGTCGGCCCGGCCCGTCTGGAGCTGATCCTGCCGCCGCCCGAGTTCTTCGAGTTCGCGCTTCTCCTGTTCGAGCGCGTCCTGCTGCCGCCGCAGGACGAGGATCTGCTCTTCGGTGCGCTGCACTTGATGATTCAAGTTCTCGCCGGACAACCCTTCGTCCCCAGGAAGATCGAGGAGCGGTTCGTCGGGGCGGGCGTCGGAAGACATGCGCGCACCGTAGAAATTTCGCGCTCAGATTTCCAGATTTTTTACGCGGCGCAGGGCGGTGAGGAGTGGAAAAAGCAGGACCGCGAGACTCAGCGCGAGGGCGAGAAACTGGATGGCTCCATCGGACAGCGTGACGCTGCTCGGGGCGACGCGGCGGATGTCCGGCACGGCGGTCAGCGCCACGAACGAAGCGATGTAGGCGAAGCTCACCACGAGGCAGAGCGTGCCGCCAAAGCCGCTCACGATCTTGCTCGGGTTGTCTTCCTTGAAATTCGGAAAGAGCGCGCCGAGGCCCACGGCCAGCCCGCTGAGGGTGGCGCTCATCAGCGCGATGGCCGCGGCGAAGAACGCGACCCGCGCCCACGGCAGATGCAGCAGGAGGCTGGAGACGAGCATGAGGCTGGTGGTGATGGCCATCGAGCAGAGGCAGCTCATCCAGAATTTTTGCAGCAGCACTTTGCGCAGCCCGAACGGCGCCAGCCCGAGGATCCAGAGCCGGCGGCCCTCGAGCGAGAACTGCGGGAAAACGAAGCGCGTGGTCAGCGTGGAAAGCGTGAGCGCGGACGCGGCGAGATTGAGGTGCGAGATCATCGTCTCCCAAAACGGGCTTTGGAAATTGAAGGCCACGTTGCGCAGGTTCAGCACGTAGATGCAGAGCAGCCCGAAGAAGATCATGAACTGGATCCACTGCGCCGGATCGCGCCAGAAAAGCCGCGCGTCTTTCAGCACCAGCGCGGCGGCGGGCGGCGAGAGCGGGCGCAGCAGATCGGTCGCCCATTCGAGCGGCGAGCGGCGGCGCACGATCATTCGCTTCGCCTCCGCCGCGCGCTGAAACCGCTCCGCCCGCGAACTCAGCGCGGCGCTCCAGCTCCCGTAGAAAAAGCGCCCGACAAACTCGAAGCCGATGAGCAGCCCCATGAGCGCATGGCTGAGCAGCAGCAGGAAAAAAAACGCGCCCTGCCGGCCCATCCCCTCGCTCCACGAGAGCACCGACTGCGCGAGCCACGCGCTCGGCAGAAACGGGTTCACGCTGATCCGCGTGTGCCGCAGGAGCTGGTCGAACGACAGGACATCCTGCGGCGAAACGGCGTCCGCGTCCGTCACCGGCTTCACCCCGAAGAGCAGCGCCAGCACGATGCCCGCGGCCACGAGCAGCGCCGCCTTTTTCACCCAGCGCCGGGCGAGGATGCGCACGAGGAAGACGATGACCCACGAACCCGCGAGCGCGGGCAGCACCACGAAGGGCAGATAGGCGACGGCGATCTGCGCGTAAAAAGCCAGCGGCACCTCATGCACGCGGCCATAGGCGATCATCATCGGCGCGCTGAGAAAAATCAGCGCCCAGCTCGAGACCACGAGCGCTTCGAGAAACTTCCAGCGGTAGATGTTGCGGTGGGCCAGCGGCAGCGAGAGAAACCACGTCGTCTCGCGGCTCTTGAAGAGCGTGGAATAGCCGATGATGAGGTTGGAAAAAACCAGCATCACGAAAAAGAAACCGAAGATCAGGTAGAGGATGCGCTGGGAAAGCAGCGCGCCCACGAGGGGAAAATTGTGCAGGTAATTCAGCCCCGAAAAAAACAGCCAGTAGCCGATGCCCAGATAGCCGAGCACGAAGGCGGCGAGCACCACGAGGAGCAGCGGCGACTCCCGCC